>JAGHBX010000540.1 GCA_021160785.1 Planctomycetota bacterium
CGTGATGGCCGGGTTCAAAGAGGTCGGGTTGCCCGTCATCAAGCATACCGACGGCAACATCATGCCGATACTCGATATGATTCTCGATTCGGATATTGACTGCCTCGACCCGATAGACCCGGTTGCCGGCCTTGATATCGGCGAGTTCAAGAAAAAATACGCCGATCGGATCGCGCTTAAGGGCAATGTCGATTGCGCCCACACACTGACGTTCGGCAGTGAAAAGGAAGTAGTCGAGGAAACAAAGGAAGTCATACGCAAGGCCGCAGACGGCGGCGGGCTGATCCTGTCGTCGAGCAACAGTATTCATTCCGCCGTCAAACCGGGCAATTATTTAGCGATGTGGAACGCCATCCGAATGTACGGCAGGTATCCGATCGAGCTGGACGGCTGGGAGGATTCGGGAGCCGGTGAGGCGTTTGGATAAAAAGGCTTGAGTTTTGCCGTATCCCATAATAGATTGAATAAAATTGACCCTCTGAGGTGATTCATGAATCCAAGAGTTAAATCAGTTAATGTAAAACGATGAATAAAGAAAACAAATTAACCATTAAAGACGAATTGACTGAATTTCTGCTTTACACTACACCAGACGGTAAGGTTAAAGTTGAGATATTTTTCCATAATGAAAATATTTGGCTAACTCAAAAACGGATGGCAAAGCTTTTTGGTGTTCAACGGCCTGCTATAACCAAACATTTAAATAATATCATAAAAGAGGGTGAATTAGAGGAAAAAGCAGTTAGTTCCATTTTGGAACATACTGCCGAAGACGGTAAAAAATATAAGACGAAGTATTATAATCTTGACGCAATAATATCGGTCGGTTATAGAGTAAACTCCTCGCAGGCAACAAAGTTCAGGATTTGGGCAACTGAGCGTTTAAAAGAGTATATGATCAAAGGTTTTATACTTGACGATGATAGACTCAAAAACGGCAAATATTTTGGCAAAGATTATTTTAGGGAACTTCTCGAAAGAGTTCGTTCAATTCGCGCAAGTGAACGGCGAATTTACCAGCAGATAACTGACATTTATGCAGAGTGCAGCATAGATTATGACCCAAAATCCGAAATTACTAAAAGTTTTTACGCCACGATACAAAACAAATTTCATTTTGCTATTTCAGGACAAACTGCGGCTGAGATTGTTTATGAAAATGCCAATGCCAATAAGGAATTTATGGGACTAATGACATGGAAAAATTCTCCCGACGGCAGAATTCTGAAATCTGACGCCAGGGTTGCCAAGAATTATTTGCAAGAAAAAGAGATTAAACGATTAGAAAGGACCATATCGGGTTTTTTCGATTACATAGAAAACATTGTCGAGAACAGAGCAACTTTTACGATGGAAGAGTTTGCCGAAAGTGTGAATAAATTCCTTTCGTTTAATGAATATAAAGTGTTGGAGGAGAAGGGGAAAATTTCACACGAACAAGCAATGGATAAAGCTACGTTAGAATACGAGAGATTTAATAAAGTTCAAAAGATAGAATCAGATTTTGATCGTGAAATAAAAAAACTATTAAAGACTGATGAACAAACCTCATAATAATTGAAGGAACCACATTATGTCTTCTCAAGATTATCTGGTTGGGATCGATCTTGGGTCTACGAGTCTTAAGGCGATTGTTTACGATCTGGCGGGCAATGCGGTCGCACAGGCGAGCCGCCCTACGGAGCGGTTCAATCCTTACCCGGACCATCCGGACTGGGCGATCTGGAAGCCGGAGCAGATATGGGGCGGTGTTTGCGAATCGCTCAAAGAGGCGGTCGCACAGATTGATAACCCCGCCGATATCAAGGGCGTGGCGGTTACGGGCATGGGTATGGACGGCGTGCCCATCGACAAGGCCGGCAACTGGCTGTACCCGTTCATAAGTTGGCACTGCCCGCGGACCGAGCCGCAGCATAAGTGGTGGATGGAAAACGTCGGGCCCGAAAAGCAGTTTGAAATCGGCGGCAACCAGATATGGGTATTCAATACGGTTCTCCGCCTCTTGTGGATGAAAGCCAATGAGCCGGAGATATTGGCGAAAACTCACAAATGGCTGCTGATCGAGGACTTCATCAATTTCATGCTGTCCGGCGTCTGTGCAACCGATCACAGCATGGCGTCGACGACACTGCTGTTCGACCAGCGAAAGCGCGTCTGGTCCGATGAGATGATCGAAATATCGGGCATTGACCGCGGCCTGCTCTGCGATCCCAAGCCAAGTGGAACGCCGATCGGCAAGGTCCATGCCCGGGCAGCCGCGGCGACGGGCCTTGCAGAAGGTACGCCGGTGGTCTTGGGCGGCCACGACTACTGCTGCGGCACGTTAGGCGTCGGGGCTTTTAAGCCCGGCGTGGTGCTGGATGTTACGGGCACATGGGAGATTGTAGTCTGCGCGCTCGATCAGCCGGTGCTGACCGACGAGGTAAGGGAGATGGGCATTCCGGTCCATTCGCATGTTGCTTCGCCTGATTTGTGGAGCATCATGGCCGCAGCCGTCGCGGCCGACATGTTGGAATGGTTCCGCGGACAATACGGATTCGAAGAAAAGCAAAAGGCCAAAGACGCTGGCAGCGACGACTGGGACTATCTGATGGAGCAGGCAAAGGCCTCGCCGCCCGGCGCCAACGGCGTGATGTTCCTGCCGCACATGTCGGGCAGCCACTGTCCCGTGGTCGATCACCAGTCGATGGGCGCGTTTGTCGGCCTGCGAAATATAGCGACCAAAGGCGATATGCTCCGCGCGATCATCGAGGGGCTTGACTATCAGTTCCTCCAGATCGTCGGCGGGCTCGCCAAATCGCTCCACATCAAGCCTGAGAAATTTGTCGCCATAGGCGGCGCAACCAAAAACGAGTTCTGGATGCAAAACAAAGCCGACATGATCGGCAAGCCCATCGAAGTACCCGAAATCGAAGAACCCACCCCCCTCGGCGCGGCAATCCTCGCCGGAATCGGCGTGGGGCTCTACAAAGATGTTCAGGACGCATACGAACGAGTCCGAAAACCGGGCAGGGTTTATCAGCCGGACCTGGAGTTAACGAAGAAATACTGCGATCTGTTCGAGACTTTCCAACAGATATACCCATCGCTGAAAGATTTCAACAAGCGACTGCGCGGCAACCTCTGACAGGGGTAAAATTGGTAACTGTCGTCTATTTTAGTTTTACGACCGACAGGGTGTAGGGTTTGTCCCATGTGGTGTTTACGATTCCGGGGAAGGGCCAGTCCATGTTCGAGATAATCACCTCGTCGCCGCGGCGGATGGCTTCGCACGGCTGGTCGATCTCGCCGTTGGCGCCGTCGGTATCGCCGTTGATCGCAAGCGTTTCGACTCTGCCGTCGAGGTAGATGAGCTGGATGGCGTTTCGGATCATATCGGCGGCGATGATCCTGTTGTCCACCGCATCGAAGAACAGGCCGTCGGCGCATTTCATTTTCTCGTCTTTGACCCAGACGGTATTCGATGTAACATTATCGGCCGCATCGAAAGTGAGCTTATGAATCGTCCCGTCGCCGAAGTTGCCGCAGTAGAGATTGCCGTCGCCGTCAAAACACAACCCGTCGGCGCCGAAACCAATCTCGCCGAATGTCTTTATCGTGCCGATCAGATGCGGATCGTCCTCCAGCGGTGTCTTTAGCTCAATGCCCTCTTCGCCGATCTTAAACCGGAAAATACCGCTGATAAGAGGCGAAGAATCCGGAATGAGAATAGTTTCGCTGACATAGACGTA
>JAGHBX010000193.1 GCA_021160785.1 Planctomycetota bacterium
AAAATCATCCGGGAACATCTTCTTGGGGGTCGGCCTCTGTCGGAGGTGTGCGACAAATACTCTATCGCCCCGACCCAGTTTTACCAGCCCAATCACCGCACTATTCTGCCTATTCCACATAGCACTGCTCCTAAATGCTCCCTACATATTACAGCCATTTTTTGGTAGGATCAACAGAGTTTTTGCCCTGCTTGACGATATCACAATGTGTGATAGAGTGTCTCCAATTACCCAGCCCCATTTGTACGCAGAACGCTAAAACTCCTCCGTTTTTACACTTCAAATTCGATATGAATTGGACACTAAAAACTCCATTCTGCGTACAAATAAATACCGTTAATTCATGAATTAATTTAGGAGGTGTTGTAAGCCGTTTACTTACAACGCCTTACATAACTCCCCGAGTAGGACTCGAACCTACGACCTAGCGGTTAACAGCCGCTCGCTCTACCAATTGAGCTATCGGGGACTATTCACTTTTCATTCTGTTCCGGCCCAATGCTTGACGGCCGATAACAATGAAGCCCTGTATTATTCGTATTTCGTCCCATTTGTCAAGGTCGATACAAGTTTTTTGCAAAATAACCCCGAAAAAGGACTGACCTGTGGACATTTTACTCGAAATTTGTTATTATACAAGATGAGGGCGGATGTCCTGCCATGTTCAGCGTTCCGCGATTGAAGTAGAGTATTAGTCGATTATTACCGAATACTGAGTATGTCCAACGGCAGCATAGATATAGACGGTTTCAGGATCGTCAGGCGCATTGGAACCGGAGCTCGTACTACGATCTATCTGGCCACCGATGAAGCGACGGGACAGACGGTAGCGCTAAAGCGAGCCGTTCTGGAACGTGAGGGAGATGTGCGCATTTTCGAGCAGATTCAGGTGGAATACAAGGTCGCCCGGCGGATCGACCACCCATATATCCGCAAGTGCCACCGGCTCATCAGGCAGCGTAAGCTCTTGAAAACAACGGAGTTACTGCTCTCGATGGAGATATTCTACGGCAAGAGCCTCGAGGAATCGCCGGGTATGAGCCTGGGCGATATACTCCTGGTATTTCGCATGATCGCTACAGGCCTAAACGCCATGCACGAGGCCGGTTTTGTCCACTGTGATATCAAGCCCAACAACATATTAATATCCAGCAAAGGCGATTTGAAGATCATCGATTTAGGGCAGAGTTGCAGGTTGGGAGCGATCAAGGCCCGGATACAGGGAACGCCGGACTACATAGCCCCCGAGCAGGTCCAGCGAAAGCACCTCAGTCATCGTACCGATATATTCAATCTCGGGGCGACCATGTACTGGGCATTGACGGGCAAAAATATCCCAACGCTGATTCCCAGGAAGGTGGGTGTCGCCCTGGCGGTGCCGCTTGCGGAGAGTTTCAAGACACCGCACGCGATTTATCGTAAGATACCCCAGCCGGTTTCTCAACTGGTCATGGACTGTGTCCAGCAGAAACCCGCCAACAGACCCGCCAATATGTCCGAGATAATCGCAAGGCTGGATATGATGATTCGTGAGGTATTCGCTAATAAATTTGGTGGCAATGGCGCCGCGAGATGATTGACCGTTTGAAAAAAGGTATTGAAGTGAATCGTTCGGTTGGTCTGCGCGCCGGCAACGTGATCAATCTTCCCGATTCCGGCAAGGCCATAATCACAGGCGACCTGCACGGCCACCGGAGGAATTTTGAAAGAGTCATTTCCTTTGCCGACCTGCAAAGCAATCCGCAAACCTTCGTCATCTTCCAGGAAATCCTGCACGGCGGACCCGCAGACGAGCAGGGCGGCTGCCTTTCGTTTGAACTTTTCGTGGACGTGGTGAGCTACCAACTGCAGTTTCCCGACCAGGTCTTTCTCATGATGGGCAATCACGATACCGCCATCATAGCCGACAACGATGTGATGAAAGCCGGTAAAGAGATGAATAGCGCCTTGAAAGCGGCAATGAAGCGTTACCTTAACGATGATTATGAAGCCGTAACGCAGGCTATGAAGGACTATCTGCTTTCTCAGCCTATTGCCGTCAGATGCTCCAACAGAATCTGGATATCGCATTCCCTGCCTGCCGACCGTTTTGTGGATACATTCGACATGACCGTCTTTGACAAGGAACTTGCCGCCGCCGATACCCTGCGCCTCGAACCGTTGTATCTGCTTACATGGGGACGAAGGCAAAGCGCCCGGACCCTGGAAAAGTTTGCCGGACGCCTCGATGTTGACGCCTTCATTGTCGGTCATCAGCCCCAGGACAAGGGGTGGCAATTTGTCGAACCAAACATGATCATCCTGGCTTCGGAACACAATCACGGCTGCATGATCACTTTCGATCTGGGCCGGCGATATACCGTTGAAGAACTGGTTGATTGTATTGTCCCGCTGGCTTCGATTACATAGTCTCATCAATCACAAACTATCATTGGGATATCATTATGCCACAACGCATGACGAGAAGAAACATGATCAGGAAGCCCTCAACTCCACCGGCGCCCGTGTTTATCCAGTGGAACCCCAATAGCGGCGCTTTGAAGGTGAAGCGCGGCGGCGCCGACCTTGCCTCCAAAGAACAGTTGAAGAAAGTGCAAAACGAATATACTCGCACCGTCATCTCGCCGGACGGCTGGAAACTCTGCCTCAGCGATGTCGAAAAATACCAGCTTTTCGACCTGAACAGCGACCCCGGCGAAACGATTAATCTGTTCGACACAGGCCGACATAACGATATAATCAAACGCCTGACGGCGGAAATCTGCACCTGGCAGCGGCAGGTATCCGATAAGATTAAAGTCGGATGACAAAACAATCCCCAATGGCGGTATGAGCGGATGTTCTGGGATATTTACACGGTGGTAGCCATCCTGGCGATTCTCTCGCAGGGAGTTTTCCTGTGGCAGTCGCGCCGCAACTACACCTACGCCCTGAAGAAAGCCGCCCGACAGCACGCCGATTGCCAACAGCGGGTGCTGCTCACGGTTCCGTGCAAGGGAATCGACAACGCCTTTGAGGCAAATATCCGGTCCATCTTTGCCCTGGACTATGCCGATTTCATACTTCACTTTGTTGTGGAAGACACCTCAGACCCTGCTTACGAAGTCCTCTGCCGACTGAAGGACGAGTTGTCGGCGTCGTCGAGGGTTGCCGACGTATCCGTTCTTGTCGCCGGAAAAAGCGCCGGCTGCAGCCAGAAGATTCACAACCTGCTCTGCTCGTGCGCCAATGCCCCTTCGGATATTGACGTATTCGCCTTTGCCGATTCCGACGCCCACCTCAAGTGCGGCTGGCTCAAGCACCTTGTTTATCCCCTGCGAAAAGAAAGGTACGGCGCCTCGACAGGATACCGCTGGTTTGTTCCCGAAAAAAACAACCTTGCTACGCTCGCCATGTCGGCTATCAACGCGAAAATCGCTCAAATGTTGGGCAACACCAATTACAATCAGTTGTGGGGCGGGTCAATGGCCATTCGCGCCGAGACATTCCGAGAAATTGACCTGGAGTCGATCTGGAAAAAGGCAATCAGCGACGATCTGAGCCTGTCGTATGCGATCAAAAAGGCGGGCATGAAAATAATATTCGCCCCCGGCTGCATGGTCGCCTCATACGAAAAAACAACATGGGCAGGTCTTTTCGAATTCGCCAGGAGACAGTTTGTGATCACGCGCGTCACCATTCCCCGAACATGGTGGTTCGGAATGTTCTGCATTGTATATTCGCTGTTCGGCGTCTGGGCGACGTCGGCGGTGGCGATATACGCCGCCGTGCTGAAGCTGGAGTCGTTAGGTCTTTACGCCTTCGTCCCTGTCATGTTTATTACCGGCCAGCTTTACCGCGCCGTCATAAGACAGAAGATGATCAAGCAATTGCTGCCCGAAGACGCCGCGAAAATGAGACCGGCCGCCGTCGCCGATATCGTCGGAACCTTCATCTGGTCCTGGGTGATGTTTGTGTTCATCTTATCATCCGGCTTCGGACGCACCATCACCTGGCGGGGGATTCGCTATAAACTCCTCGGTCCCACGGAAACCATAGTCATATCGAACAAGGATCGGTAGGAACAAGAAACCACAACACCGAATTGCAACCCAAACACTCTGCGGCGTCCTACTTGCCAACCAGATATATTCGGTTCTTTCCGCTTTTTTTGGCTTCGCGCAGCGCTTTGTCGGCCTGCTCGAACAGTTCGGCAACTGTTGAGCCGTCTTTTGGATAAGACGCCAGGCCCCCGCTGATTGTGAGCATGCCTTTTCCTTCCGGGCCAAGAAAGGAAAGTTCCGCCGAACTGATCTCCTTTCGGAAACGTTCCGCCATGAAGATTGCTTCCGTGGGGAGAGCCGCTTCCGTCAGACGGCGCTCAGACGCCACAGATTCGGCTTTGGCGCTGGCCGGTTTTTCAGGGCTGTCGGGGCAGTCCCAGAAGATGAACGCAAACTCATCGCCGCCGATCCGGCCGGTTATGTCATGACTGCGACAACATCGGCGCATCATTGTTGCCGCCTGTTTGAGCACGTTGTCCCCCACCGCATAGCCGTATTGGGCGTTGTAATGCTTGAAATGGTCAATGTCAAAAAAAAGCAGCGTTACCGGCCGACCCTCCGTCGCGGCCTTGGCGATAATCTGCTTTAGAAACTCTCTGACGTAACGGCGATTCTTCAGTCCCGTCAGATCGTCCTCCATGGCGAGCTTTTCGAGTTGATGGATTCTGTCGTCTCTGTGGGCGAGCAGGGATGAAAAGCCCGCCGGCGCCGCCTCTTGCCCCGTCCGGACCGGATGCAAAAGATTCCCGGCGTCAACCGGGCAAATCAGATAGTCGTCTGCGGGCCTTGACATATCTTTGACCGACCGGACCATTTTGCGCGCCAAGGCTTCTTCGTGCACCTGGGCCAGAAGAATGACACGCGAATTTTTGCTTGCACAATGAAGTGCTGCAAGGTTGGATTTGGATTGACCGTCCAAATCGCTCATCACCACATAGATTACTGCGAATCGCTCGCGGCCCGCTCGGGCGACGGCATCCGGCAGATTCGGACAAAAATGAAAACGATCATCGCTAAGTTGCTCGATATTGGTCAATGCTTTGGCCGTATCGCCCACAACCAGAACATTGACGGGACCGCTTCTCTTTGGAACATCCTGTTCGGCCCGATCCATTCATTCACCTCTCGACAAAAATTCACCCCAGTGCCCGAAAACCGCGATTTGAAGATTTCCGTATCATCACTTTGACCCTGGCATTCTCCTGATTAATATAATAAACACTTGTGCGAAAATGTCAATCATAATTCTTTGCCGCTCGCCGGCGGAGTGCAGAAATATACGGATATGCCGCCATCAGGAAAACAGCCCTCCGCGCCGTGAAAGCTGGATTGGTCGCTTAATCGCCCCCCGGCAGACTGTCCAGCAGGATACTGGCCTGTTCGCCGAAAATACTCTGTGGATACAGTGCAATGAAATTCGTCAATATCCCCCGCGCTTCGGAAAGGTATTTTTTCTTTTCGTCCGTCTCGGCCTCGGAGTCCTTCCACTGCTTGACCTTCAACCGCCCCAACTCATAAAGGGCGCCTATACCGGCGTCTCTCCTGGCAAACCGCTCGCCTAAGGCTTTGAGTTTGGAGGCCTTGAGCTGCGAATCCGATATCAGCATCAGCCTGGCCAGCAGGATATTGTCCATCAGCGGGTCGTCGGCTTCCATCTCATTAAGAAGGGTGTCCAATTCTCCCGAATAACCGCGACTGTAAGGGTTCAGCAACACAAACCGTGCAAGCCTGTCCTTTGAGGCGTCGTCGTTCTCGTAGTTTTGCTCACTTATCAAGTCCTCGATTTCGTCCAGTCTCATTTTCAATTCCAGCAGCCTGGATGGCGTCATCACCGTCTCGGCGGGAGCCGCAAACGCCGTCAGAAAACCCTCTCCACCGGGATTGATTTTGTCGAGACGTTCCAGTTCCGCCGCGAGTCTGTCCTTGCCGTCCTTGCACAGTTGTCGGGCTGCAATAAAGTTGCCCTGGCCGGCAAGATGGACCGCCCGACGCCACATCGCTTCCAGAGATTCCAGGCTGTCGGGGAATCTGTCGTAAAGTTCGAACCATATTGCACGTGTCTCCCGGTGCGGATAGTCGCTGTAGAAACGCAGAATTTCCTTCGGGCTCCGACCAAACATCCTGGTGTCGGGTCTATACTCCTCAAGCATTGCCTTGTAGTACAAGGCGATCGGCACGCGTTTGCTGTCGGGCCATTTATTGATGAACAGGTCGTATTGCTCGCCGAGCCACTGCCTCTTGGCCTGGTACCTGAACTCTTCGGGCAATATCTCAACCAGCCATCTCGGCACATATTCGCTATCCAACTCTTTTTGAATCTCAGCTTTCAAACCCTTCCGGAGAAGAATCGGTTCGGTCGGATAAAAATAGCCCTTCAAATAGCTTTGTTTGCTTGGATCGGCAATTGCATTGTCTATCGCCTCTGTCATGGAATGGTCGTGAAACTCTTCGACCTCTTCCGGATTGTTCTTGACGATGTACAACTGATAATCAAGTTCCGCAAAGCTTACCTTGCCCATGAAGACGAAGACCGCCGCGGCAAGCACAATGCCGGTGACACTGAATACAAGACCGGGTTTGTAACGGGTGTAATGACCTATGCCCAACACCGCCCCGGCGATGGCAAGACCCGTCAGCCATGCACTAATCCACGGTGCAAAAGAAAAACCCCACTTTATGGGGTCAACATCTTTGGCGCTGCCGAATATCGCCCAATAGACCAACTGCGGCGCCATACACAAGACGATCGAAATGAAACGGGACCGAAAGCGAAGAGGTCTGCATGCAACGGCGATACAACTGACAAGCAGGAACGCGCCGAATAAATGAAGCTTGCAGATCAACACCACCGCCAGAATCATCGGCAGGCTGTAACGGAAACTCAGGAGTTGAGAAACAAGAATCGGACCGACCGCCAGCACCCCCATCAAAAAGCCCAAGACCAGAATCTGCCAGGGGTATTCGTAAATGCTTATGGGGCTCACCACAAATTGCCCCAGCGCCCCTGCGCCGGCAGTCATGACTCCCGATGAGCCTAATTCCAGCGCCATTCCGGTAAGAATCCGCGACCAGAAAAGGCATGTAACAACGTATACCCCCACGGCAAGCCACCAGCAGCGGATGACATTCTTGTGGCTGTAATGCAGAGTGGGCCCGACCGTCATAAACGATTTTGCCGGACCACTTGCTTTTTCCGCGCCGTTGTCTGCCATGATAAATCAATCGGCTCCCGAAAAGCTACGCCCGAATTATATCGGCGATCTTCATCAGCCTGCTGATGTTGTCTCGCTCGGCTTCGCCGAGTTTGCTGTAAATAAATTTGATTGTTTCCTGGATGTCGGGAATCACGACGTGCTCCAGAACATTCACTCGCCGCCGTGTCATCTGAAGCTCGGTCGCCAGAAGCTGAGCCTGCTTTTCCTTCTCGGCTAATTCTATAAGACTGTCAAAAGCTCTTTCAAGCGCTCTCAAGGCCACGTCGAGTTCGCCGCTTGTCGTCGAAAAACCGTAACACACGATATCGCCGGCGATCTCCTTTGCTAATTTGGGAACCCTCACACTCATTATGCTTGCAAAACTAATCGCCAGGCTGAACTTCTTCGTCGGGACCTCCATCGCCGCCGTCATATCCTCCGGCTCCATCGTCGCCCGCGCCATCATAAACCGCCTGGTTGTCTCAAGCAGTTCTTGCTCCACGCGGTCGCGCAACGGTTTGATCAAGCGGGCAATCTGCACAAGCTGCCTGCATATCTCGTCTCGTTTCTGACTCAGCAACCGGTGCCCGCGCGTCGCAAGACCAACTCGCTTGCGAAGACGAAGAAGCTCCATTCGTGTTGCATTTACATTTTCCAGCATATGGTAATCCCGGCAGCTTGTTATTTCCGTAACATTTTAGCCAACTGTGGCACGGGCATCCTGCCCGTGATTTCGGCTTTGTTTCACATGGCTAAAATGTTACTTATTTCTTATCTCTGAATCGAGGCATATACCTGGCGATCAGTTCCTCGTCGATACGTTTCAGTTCGACATTTTCAAACATGCTCAGCAGCTCCCAGCCTAAGTCAAGAGTCTGCTCAATTGTCCGATTGTCGTAATAGCCCTGCGAAATGTACCTTTCCTCGAACTTGTTGGCAAAGGTCATATAATTTCTGTCCTCTTCGGAAAGTGCGGCCTCGCCAAGAATCGTGGCAAGTTCCTGCGCCTCTTTGCCGCGGGCATAAGCGGCATAAAGCTGGTTGTACAGGTCAGCGTGATCCTCGCGCGTTTTGCCCTCGCCGATACCCTTGTCTTTCAGCCTCGAAAGACTCGGCAGCACATCGACCGGCGGCGAAATCGCTTTTCGATGCAAAGGCCTGCTCAGGATAATCTGGCCCTCGGTGATATACCCGGTAAGGTCAGGCACCGGGTGGGTCTTGTCGTCTTCGGGCATCGTCAAAACGGGAACCATCGTAATCGAACCGTTTCTGCCCTTAATCCGACCCGCCCTTTCGTAAATCGTGGCAAGGTCGGTATAAAGATAACCCGGATAACCGCGTCTGCCCGGAACCTCTTTTCGAGCGGCGCTGATTTCACGAAGTGCTTCGCAATAGTTCGTCATATCGTTAAGGATGACCAGAACGTGCATGTCCATCTCGAATGCAAGATACTCCGCCGCCGTAAGCGCCACTCTCGGCGTGGCGATTCGCTCGATCGCCGGATCGTTGGCAAGATTGATAAACATCACAGATCGCTCAATCGCGCCGGTATTGGTCAGGTCGTCGATGAAAAACTGCGCCGCCTCGAACGTAATACCCATTGCCGCAAAGACCACGGCAAATGTTTGACCCTCGCCCAATACCGTCGCCTGTCTTGCTAATTGCGCGGCTATATCGTCGTGGGGCAGGCCGGCGCCGGAAAAAACGGGCAATTTCTGACCTCGCACCAGGGGGTTAAGCCCGTCAATCGTCGATATTCCCGTCTGGATAAAC
Organism: Planctomycetota bacterium; assembly: GCA_021160785.1. Classification (GTDB taxonomy): domain Bacteria; phylum Planctomycetota; class Phycisphaerae; order Sedimentisphaerales; family Anaerohalosphaeraceae; genus B28-G16. The sequence continues at coordinate 9,011 of JAGHBX010000193.1, forward strand.
TCGTTCGGAAAGTCGCGGGCATACGGATTGATCGGGTTGCCGTTGATGTTCAGTTTCTTCTCGGCGATGATGGCGGGGCCGTCATCCTTCGGCTTGCCGATGCCGTCGAAGACGCGCCCCAATATCTCCGGCGAGAGCGCCAACTCCATCGGCTTGCCCAGGAAGCGAACCGTACTGTCATTGACGTTGATTCCCTCGGTCCCTTCGAAGACCTGCACGAGCACTTTGTCCTTTTCCACCTGCAAAATCTGACCGTGCCTTATCGTTCCGTCTGCAATCTCAATGTCAACGATATGGCCGTACTTGGCGCCTTCCACCGATTCAACCAACATCAAAGGACCGTATATCCGTGAAACGGTCTTGTACTCTTTCAGCATATCATACTCCCGCTTTCAATCCAAACTGCCAAACCGCAATTTTGCAAAACTCCAACTGTAGGGTGTCCCGATTCATCGGGATTAGCCCACCGATCATTGCTCCAGTCTATAACCAACGATCCATCCTTCACGCCACCGGAGCGTAAAGTGCTTTCATCTGCTCGTCGATAATTCCCGTTATGCCGATGATCTTCTCCTTGTCGGCATAGTCAACATACTTTGCTCTTGCGATATCTTCCCGCACCGCCAGCTTAAAGATGTCAGCCGTCTCCACATCGTTTTCAATCGCGGCCAATCCCTGTTCGTGGAAGTGCAAAATAACCTTCATCATATCGAACTGCTTCTCGATCGGCGTATACGTGTCAATCTTGTGGAACGCATTTTGATGCAGGAAGTCCTCCCGAATGCTCTTAGCGGTCTCCAGCGCCATCCGGTCGTTTGCACTGATCGACTCGGCGCCCACCAGCCGAACGATTTCAATCAACTCGGCCTCCTGTTCCAGAAGATTCATAGCCTCCTGCACCATTGCAGCGAATTCGGCGCCTTGCTCCTTGTCTTCAAAGCTGCCAGCAAGGTATTCCTTGTAAAAAGAATAACTCGTCAACCAGTCAATCGCCGGGAAATGCCTCTGCTGCGCCAGTCTCCCAACAAGCGACCAGAACACCTTCACCACATGCAGCGTCGCCTGCACAACCGAGTCCGACAGGTCGCCGCCCGGCGGGCTCACCGCACCGATGATCGACAGGGCGCCTGTTCGCTCAGGCGAGCCGGCGCAGACAACCCTGCCCGACCGCTCGTAAAACGATGCGATTCTCGCACCGAGATACGCAGGATATCCTTCCTCCGCCGGCATTTCTTCCAGCCGCGTCGAGATTTCCCGCATCGCCTCGGCCCAACGACTCGTACTGTCGGCCATCATCGCAACTGAATAGCCCATATCGCGGAAGTACTCGGCCATCGTGATACCCGTGTACACCGAAGCCTCACGCGCGGCAACCGGCATATCCGATGTGTTTGCAATCATCACAACCCGTTTCATCAGGGGCTCGCCGCTGTGCGGATCCACCAGTTCCGGGAATTCAAGCAGCACGTCGGTCATCTCATTACCCCGCTCGCCGCAGCCGACATACACAATCACATCGGCGTCGACCCACTTGGCCAACTGGTGCTGCACAACCGTCTTGCCCGTACCGAACGGGCCCGGCACGCAAGCCGTGCCGCCCTTGCCAAGCGGGAAGAACGCGTCAATAACGCGCTGACCCGTCACAAGGATTTCATTCGGCGCCAGACGTCGTTTGCTTGTTCGTCCCTGCCTCACGGGCCATTTCTGCATCAGTTTCAACTCCGTCCGGCTGCCGTCGTCGGCCACAATCGCACCGATGGTCTCCTCGACCGTATACTCACCCTCATTGAGACCTTCCACAGTGCCGCTGACACCCGCAGGAACCATGATCTTGTGCAAAACCAGTGTCGACTCCTGAACCTCACCGATGAAGTCGCCGTGCGAAACCTTCGTTCCGTTCTCAATCACCGGCTTAAACAGCCACTTAACATCTCTCTTGAGACCCGGAATATCGCTGCCGCGAAGAATGTGGTCCCCCTGTGCGGCGACCAGTTGATCCAGCGGCCTCTGGATGCCGTCATAGATGCTCGAAATAAGTCCCGGACCGAGTTCCACACTCAACGGGGCGCCCGTATTGACAACCTCTTCGCCCGGGCCCACACCGACAGTGTCCTCATAGACCTGGATGCTCGCAAGATCGCCGCGCAGCTCGACAATTTCACCGATAAGATTATCGCCGCCGACGCGAACCACGTCATACATCCTGGCCCCGACCATCCCTTCGGCAACAACAACCGGACCGGCAACTTTAATTATCGTACCCTTACTCAATTCACTCATCGCAAAAGACCTCTCTACCAGCTACCAACTATGAACTACGAACTACCAACTAATTAGCAAGTATATCAATTCCCGTCGCAATCTTGAGCATTTTGCCGAGCGTCTTCGTCGCAAAGCCCTCCGACTCCGTTGCAAACGGAACCACCACCACACACGGAACGGCCTGCCTCTGTTTGGCCTCAAAAACCTCGTTTGCAAGCACCGCAACGTTTTCGGCAACGACCACGAGACCGTACCGTTTCTTGAGTATCTCGTTTGCGGTCTCGGCGACAGTTGCCGCATCCAACTCAACGGCATAAGTGTCGAGCCCAAGCGCAGAAAACGGCATCACAAAATCCTCACCACCAAATACCGCAACCTTACTTTCCATAAAAACCTCTACATAAGAACCGGCTTGCGCCGGACCCAAATCTCAAATCTCAAATCTCAAATATACAATATACAATCGCCTCACTCGCCCAGCCGGTCGAGGATCAACTTCGTATCCAGGCCGTTATTCTTGCACGTCAAGACCATTCTCAGCGACCGGATCTCATTTTCTTTCATGAGGAAGTAAGCTATCACGGGTTGAGGCCCCGCTGCTAACGATTGCGTACTCCTCAAAAAGCCCGTCTTATGTTTCTCGCAAAGCCTTTCCAGCCGCAAAAACGACTGCTCACCGGTCAGATAGCTCACGCCGCCTTCCACCACATCGTGGTACGGCGTAGCATAGAACAGGGGCGCAATCGCCTCGTAACCGATATCCAGGCCGTGAATCAATCTGTCAATCTCCACAAAGCCGCCCGGCAGAAATACTTGCCTGTCAATGCGATCCGCCAGCTTCAACCGAAGCATCGTGCGGATATTCGTCAGGTCGATCCGCGTCCTGAAAAGCGAAAGCAGGAATTCGCTTCTAAGACCGATAGCCTTTTTGATCCTGTATTGCGCTTCATATCTGTCAATCGCGTAATCGATTTGCCTGATGTCCTTGTTGCCGTAGTAGCCTAAGACCGCCGCCTCGACTGCCTCCTGCAGATAATATGGGAACCGAGTGTAGTTTTCCTGCTCGAAAATCTCCTGGAATTCTTCTGCGGGAACACTGCCAAAATCGCTGTAATCCAGTCCGATCTGCCTTTCGGTTACGACCCGACGGATAGCCAGACGCATATTTGCAAAATCATGACGCGCCCGCAAAAGCTCGACCAGGCCCTCGTCAATCATAAGCTCGATAAAAAGATTTCGCTGTTCGGCTCGCTTTGCAAGCAGCATCTGCTCGATTTCGCCGAAGCCAGCCGCACCCGAAAGCATTGCATAATCGGTCCCGCCAAGCAGATCGACAGCACCCTGGAAACTCTCGGCATTTGCCATATCCAGAAACGTGCCGCGCGACAGCATCAGAGTCTCCAGCGACCGAACCTTCGCAGTAGCAAAAGCATATCGCCAGTCTTCTACGCCGATCGGCGGATAACGATAAAAATCTATAACAGCCTGCTCTACCATAAAATCAACTATTCTCTATGATCTACGAACTACAACGTACGGGCACGGCATGCCGTGCCCCTACCCGAACAACTCACCGGCAATCTCCATCTCCAGCGTTTCCCGCGCCTGTGCGACAAGCACATCCGTACTGACATTGACCTGCACCTTGCCTCGTCTCAGGATAAAACCGCTGCCGATATCGGCCCTGTCGTTTGCCATGCGCAGATTACCCCTGTACCCCGGACCCAACTGGCGATTGACATCCTTGATCAGACGGTCGTTAATCCGATTTTCATTCTTGCCGACAACCACTTCTTCGTCGCCGCTTTCAGTCGCCTTGACCATGAGCCCAACGATCAGCTTCTGGTATTCCGCATCGCCCAGCCGCGATATCTGCTCGTTGGCCTTAATAAAAACCTCATCCAGCAACGCATGCCTGGCGGACAGATATTCCTTGCGAATTTCCATTCTCGCATTAGCCAGCATACGCGACTTCCTGTCGGCGGCCGCAACACCCGCCAACCGCTCAGTCTCGACGCGATACCCCGCCAATTCCTCCTCCACTTTCGCCTCGGCCTGGGCGGCCTTTTCCTGAGCATCCGCCTTTATCATATCAGCTTCGGCCTGAGCATCCGACAATATCTTCTCAACTACCTGTTCGGCATCCATTATTTCTTCCCGTTAAAACCGTCAACTCTCCGTTTGCCCGCAACACCTTATGCTGCCGCAGGCGGAGTGATTCCGAGAAGAATCAGCAGTGAGATAAGAAAACCTAACACTGCGTAGACTTCCACCATCGCGGCATAGAGTACGCCGGCCTTGACCGCCATCTCCGGCCGTTTGGCCGTCATCAAAATGCCCGCCGCACAAGTCTTGCCCTGATGAATCGCACTGATCATACCTGCAAAGGCAATTGGCAGACAGGCTGCAAAAATTGCAAGACTATCAGCCAAGGCCAGATCGGCTCCAAATTTCTTGATTGTGGTCATCGCGAAGAACGCAATCACAAAGCCGTAAAAACCCTGCGTTCCCGGCAGCACCACCTGCAGGAACAAGGCGCCATAGCGCTCGGGCTTCTCACTCAACACTCCTGTTGCGCTTCGACCGGCGATGCCGATCCCCCACGCCGAGCCAATACCCGCCATAAATGCGGCCATTGCCGCTCCCAACAAGGCGACTCCCATTGCTATCTGCTCCATTTTTCGCTTCCTTTCTTCAATATACTAAAACTTTCGTGCTGTCTTATTTTATATCCCCCTGTTAAGACCCCTGCTCATCATTGATCCGAACATGAGAAAACTTCTTCTGCAACGGTGCAAACTCTTTGCCGCCGCCCACAATAAACTTCGTAAAAAACTCCACAAACTGCAGACGCATGCTGTGCACAAACGCCCCAAGAGCGGAATTGGCGATGTTGAACAGATGACCGCCCACAAAAATCGCTCCGCCCAACAACCAGCCAACATACCGAACATGCATCGTCTGCTGTGTAATCTGGTTGATTGCCATCCCGAAGCCGGCCGTCACCATGCCCAGCGCCATCAGACGGATATAGCTGAGCACATCTCCCACATAGAAAACAGTACTGAACAGATTATAAAACCCCATTCCAATACGCCCCCCCCAGCCGCCTTCACGCTCGCTGAACAGAAGGATACCGATTGCCGGAAGCACTGCGGTGATCATCGCCGCTGTTGCCAGCCACGGGGCGATCCAACCGCTCTTGGCAAGCCCCACAACAGCCAGGAGGTTAAGCCATATAAACCATGTCAGGTGGTCAAAAATTGCTCCCTGGTAGTCTCCCCGGCGCAACTTATTAACACACCCCACAGCAATCCCGAAAATGATCTGCAGGTACCCCAAAGCCAGAGAAATCGTAAAAAAGTACATGGGTTTTTCCATCGGGTCAAACCACATGAGCGAAAGCCGGAACTTCTCGAAGACCGTGTCGGCAACATCCGGCGTGCCGCCGTTGAGCAAACCGAACTTCTGGAACATGTCGCCGAACCAGCCGCCGGTGAGCGTGCCGGCAATAACAGTCATTACCGAACAAGCCGCTATCATCCAGATAAAACGCTTGTCTCCCCTGATCTTCTTCAACAGCCACCAGCAAAACGCCATCATCACCAACCCATAGCCGGCGTCGGTCAGGCACAAACCGAAAAACAAAGCAAAAAACGGCGCCAGAAAAACCGTTGGATCCACATCTGTCGGATGCGGCATGCCGTACAGTCGCGTAATCACCTCGAATGGTCGGACCGCAGCGGTATTTTCGATTTCGACCGGCGGCTCTTCACCTTCGCCCGGAGTCATCGAGCTGACATTGCTGGCCTCAAATCCAGCGACAAGTTTTTCCAATCGCTTGAGGTCTTTCCTCTTAATCCATCCTTCCAAAAGGACTGTACTCTCAGTAGCCGGTGCGTTGGAGCGAGTGACCTCCCGGTCCAACAGGTTCTGGTAATGGTCATACAGTATCTGCAGGCTCAGTCTTTTCTTTGCGACCTCGGCTGCTTTCTTCCGGGCCTCATCGAGCCCTTTTTCTATCTCGGCAAGTTTCTCTCTGCAATCGGCGATCAAATCGCTGACCGTCCCGGTCATCCCTTCAAAGCTGACGGCCTCGAAATCACCGCTTCGCAGTATCTTATGGACATCGCCTGCCGCATCTGTCAGACACGCAACGATGCACGCATGCATATTGCCGCTGCCGCCAACCATCTCAACAGCCGCCCCGAGTTCGGCAAGTTCGACGGTTATATCATCGAAATGCTGATGCGGAAGCAGCCCCGTAAAGCAATTGGCCGTGCGCAGTTGTCGCATCTCCTCAACCGGCGTCTCCATCGCCTTCCACGGAAGCAGCCCGTTGAGTCTGCCGCTGATATTCTCATGTTCGGTGCTCAGCCGCTCGATATCCGATTCGGTGACTTCGGTTTTCTCAAAAAGTTCCAGCGCCTCTTTGCCGTCAACAACCTCGGAGTACTTCTTTTTATCAACAACAACCAGCGGACTGAACATACTCACGCCCGCCTCGTCGCCGGCGTAATCCTTCAGGAAAACAA
>JAGHBX010000622.1 GCA_021160785.1 Planctomycetota bacterium
ACCGATCAAATTCGCCGGTTTCTGGAAGCGTGTTATCGCAACAATAATCGATGGCCTGATCATTCTTTTCAGCGGTCTAATATTGTATTTGATCCTGGTGTATGGTTTTGGTTTAACATTTGCTGCCTTATTTGTATTCCCGCCATTCGCAGGAGAGGGGGTTGTGGCTGAATTTATAGGGAGACACATAGGGCATTTAGTGTGGTTTTTTGTCTTTATTCTTGTTTTGTGGTTGTACTATGCGATTATGGAAAGTTCGCGATGTCAGGGAACACTGGGGAAGATGCTGTTGGGAATTTACATTACGAACCAGTACGGAAAACGCATCGGGGTCGGGCAGGCTTCCGGCAGATACTTTTTGAAGGTACTCTTGTACTCAGTTCCACTGCTTGGCTTTATCGATTGCGTGATGGTTGCTGTAACCGAAAAAAAACAGGCCTGGCATGACATGCCTGTTGGGTGTTTAGTTCTTTCCAAGTAGGGATGGCAAAAAGCTGTGAAATCCGGAGGGGGGATTTGGATTGACGATCCATTCGGCTTCGCTCAGGACAAGCTTTATATTCGGATTGTATCGCCTTCTGCGTGCGTTCTATGTGATGGACTTTTTGGACGTGTTGGGCGTGATGGACTTGAGGTGTCAAATCTCCCCCACTAAAAGTGGGGGTTAACTACAGGAGGCCCACCAAAGGCAGGCGTTTATTTCTATGGGGGGTGAAATGATTTGACCTTTTGGGGGTGTTGTGCGAATATGTGGATTGGAATTTGGGGAACTTTTTGGGGTTAACTTACTCTAAGTATGGAAGGGCAATTGCAGAAGCAGCTTGACAATATCACGATTGACGATGCGATTCTGGTGCGGCGGTGCCGGGAAGGGGACGGTGTCGCCGTCGAACGTCTGATAATAAAGTACCAGGACCGCATTTTTAACGTAATTTTGAAGATTTGCGGAAATAAGGACGATGCCGCGGAACTAACTCAGGAGACGTTTGTCAAATTTATAGAGAACATTGGTTCGTTTGCCGGGCGCAGTGCTTTCTATACGTGGCTGTTCAGGATAGGCGTGAATCTGACATTGACGTACTGCAAGCGGCGTACGAAGGCGCCAATGCTTTCATTAGACGCTGCGGCGGGTACGGAAGCGGGCGATGGGGCGGCGCAATTGAAAGCGTTTCTCGCCGACAAGGACTCGTTGGATCCGGCGATGGTCGCCCAGAACCGGGAGATCGGTGAGATTGTGATGCAGAGCCTTGGCAGGCTCGATGAGGACCATCGGGCGGTGCTGGTGCTTAGAGATATTGAAGGTATGGCCTATGCGGAGATCGCCGAGGCGCTGGACGTCCAGTTGGGGACGGTCAAGAGCCGGCTGAGCAGGGCGAGAACCAATTTGAAAGAAATTTTGGATACGGTGTTGTAATGAATCATATTGACAGACCCGAACTTGAAGAATTGCTGAGTGCTTATATTGACGATGAGTTGCCAGAGCGTCAGCGAACGCAGGTCAAACGACTCGTCGAGCATGATGAGAAGATCGCCGATGATCTTCGATACCTCGAAAAGCAGAAAGAGCTGCTTGCGGCTCTGCCCGTGGTGTCGGCGCCTGGGGATATGCTCAATGGCGTCAAGGCCGCTGTCGAGCGCAAGGCCGTATCAGCCGACGCCGATCGCGTCGAAGCACGCGATGAGGCTCCCAGGCGGATTTATACGCGACGGCTGTCGGCGACGGCGGCAATGATATTGGCGCCCGTTGGCATACTTGCCTGGGTTGTGTGGACGATTATCATGCCCCTGTCCAACCCCGGCAGTCCCAAGGAGCCTTTGGTCGGTCACGGCGGCCCGGGCGTAGTTGTGAAAAGCCCCGGGATTTCGTTTCCGCTGACTGCGTCATTGCAACTGACTACGCCGCAGGTCATATCGATGGGGGACTTCATCAACAAGGCTATCTACAAGTACAACCTTGTCAATTTCACGGCGAATATCAGTGCCGGGGATGCGTCAAAGACATACACGATTACCGCCGGCAGAGAACAAATCGTTAACCTGCTGACGGATCTGGCCGGGGTCTGGGACAAATGCGACAGTACGTCGATGACCGTGCACGGTAGAGCGATGTCAGCCCATGCCCGCGTGGAGAATATCACGCCGCAGCAGGCGATCGCCCTGTACCAGGTCGATATTTTCGACGACCCTTTCAGGCTCGCCGGCAACTTCGACCGAATGAACCGGATTCTGCGGAGCATGCCGGGATACGGCATTATCGAAACGGGACCGATGACCGCGATTGAACTACCCATACCGACTTCCGGCATACGCAAGGATCAACCGGAACAAACAGGCACAGTCAACAATGCAACACTCTTCATCACAATCACCGCACCGTAACGAACCAACGGTTCATTGAGAGGCGTCAGGCAGGAGGTGTGCCTTTGGGTTGAGTACCAATCCGGGGCCCTTGATTGCTGCGGAGAGTTTTTGGCATTTCTTTGCTTTTTTCAAAAAAATTTACCTGCAATAATTAGCTCTAAAGTGGCTCCCGTAAATGACTTAGGGCAATGATAGCGACCTACCCCCCCCCGTTTTACTTTTTTTGAATTTTTTTTCTTGCCGGGTTAAGAGAGTCTGTTACATGCTATATCCTGCATCAGGGGTGTGCTGCGTTGGGAGGCAAATAATACTTTGGCGGCATGGGATTAAGGAGATGGAGTCATGGCCAGGTCAATTCTGCGGGCCGGTAAGATTGCCGGCTTTGTTATCGTTGCAATAATTGTTGTCGCAGCCGTTCTGTATTCGGCGGGGGTGCTAAGCATTGCCCAGACACAGTTGCCGCCGCCTGAAACCGCGACAGCGCTCGAATCGTCTCCGGCCGAGCCGACGAGCGATACAACATTGGGTGAGCAGAAGAAGATCGTTACGGCCTGCCTGGTTGGTGATGAGCCGGAGGCGGCGGTTGCGGCGATGGATAAACTGCTTAGCGATTTTGCCGAACATGAGCAACTTCCCAGCGCAGTGCAAGAGATTGTCCGGAAAGCGGCAAAAGCCGGAAAGTATGAGGCCGTTGGCGAGGTCTGTCGGGCGCTTGGTGAAAACTCGTCGGTTGCCAACAACGGGGTATGGGTTGCTATGGTCTCTGCGCTGGCGGCTGTTTATGAGGGAGACGATGCTGCGCTGGATGCGGCGACTGAAGACTTGGCGGTGAATTATTCGGGCGATCTGCGCTCTATCGAGGTGTTCAGGGAGATCGCCTACAGCTTCCGCCAGCAGAAGAAGTACGCCGCGGCGCGCCAATCATATCAGCATGTCGTCGATACATGGCCGGATGGGCCGGGGGTGGTCTTTTCACAGCGGGGACTGGTGCTGACTAATCTTGCGCTTGGCGACATGGCGGCGGCGGATGCGGAATTGGACAGGCTGCTGAGCGGTTATGCACAGGATCCCGATCTTGTCGAATGTGCTGCGACCGTTGGCCGGGCTTATCGCAATAAAAAGCAGTTCGACGTCGCGGCGGGGATATATGAGTTTATCGTGGAGAATCGCACCGACGATCCTAAGGCGATCTGGCTGCAGCTTGATCTGTTCAATATTGCGCTTGTCAAGCTTAAGGACGATGCACGGGCAGAGGCGGCGTACGCGACGCTTGTGGAGCGGTTCGCCGGGCACGACGGGATTGCAAAGGCAGTCGGTGAGGTCGCGTGGGGTTATCGCAAGCAGAAGAGATATGCGGATTCTTTGCGGGTATACCGTGATGTTTTGGCTAACTGGCCGGATTCGGAATCTGCTCTTATTGCGCGGCGGGGGATTGTTTGTTCGCTGATCGGTTTGGCCGACGCCGAAGGCGCCGATGCCTAGGCTGCGGCGCTGTTGGCTGATTATGACGGCGCTGATGGTGTGGTGGGGGCTGCGCTGAAGATGGC
>JAGHBX010000153.1 GCA_021160785.1 Planctomycetota bacterium
CTTGGTATCCAGTGTCAGCGCGAGCGGATTCGCCAGTTTCTTGTACTGGCCCCGCTTGAGGAGTTCGTATTTCGCCTCGATGAAATGAACTCTGCCCTTGGTCCCCTTGCGAAGCTCGTTCTCCAGCACGATCAGATCACTTGGCTGCGACACCGAAAAATACGGCTCGGCGGTGACCACCAGCCCAAACACCTGCAAATCCGTCGTCACCACCAGCTTGCCTTTACCCTTTTTGAGGAGGACTTCGCCGAGATTCACGGCCCGGCCTTCCGGCGTGATGGCCCAGAGGACATAGGTCAGGTACTCGGAACCGAACTGTCCGGGCGCCCCGAGGTTCTTGAATTGCGCCTCGATCTTGATGCGTCCGAGCTTGCTCTCCACCTTGGCCTGTCCGGAAGCCTGCGGCATCAAGGCAGTGCCCACGAAATCGATCTTGGTGGAACCGCTCCGGTGCTCGTAACTGATGGCCTTGGTCGTCTTCGAGACCACATCCACCTTAAAAACGGGTGTCTCGTCAAGCTGATGCACCTGTTGTGGAGCCTGTGCGGCGCGTGTGTGGACCGCCAACGCCATGAGCCCCGCCCCCAGTACCACTGCCGGTATCTTATATCGCATGGATCACGTTTCCTCCACCTCGGGTGTCTTTCTGTCGCTCATGCTTGCACACCGTCCGCGTGGAAGTCAATCCCGAAAATCAAGGCCGGCGCCGGCGAGAATCCACATGACAGAATATTGAATCCCCGGTGAAACAAACGTAGTCTATACATAAAGATGAAAAGGAAAACAGTTCACCCGAGCAGGTTGCCTCGCCTCTTCGTGGCGGCCGTTATTGTCCTGTCGTCGGCAACGGCCCTGTGGCCGGAGGCGCCGAAGCTGACGTTTCAACAGAAGGAACACTTTCTTCGGACAGCCAAAGTCTTGCGGGTGAGGACGCTGGGAGAGGGCATTACGCAATCGAAGCGGGCCACGCTTTCCGACGGGAAACTGACGCACGACGCTCAAATCCAGACCATCGACGAATACAAGAACGTGTTCCAGTCCGCCACCGGCGTGGAACTCAACTTCCAGGACAGCTATAAATTCAACATTGCCGCCTACCGGCTGAGCCGCATCCTGGGCCTCGACATGATTCCGCCCTCGGTGGAACGGCGCTATCGAGGAACCAGCGGAGCATTCACGTGGTGGCTCGACGACGTGCTGATGACGGAGAAGGCGCGGTATCTCAAAAAGATCGATCCGCCGGATCCGGATCGCTGGAACAGGCAGATCTACATCGTTCGCGTGTTCGATCAGTTGATTTACAACATGGACCGGAATCTCGGGAACCTGATCATCACCAAGGGCTGGAACCTGAAAATGATCGACCACACCCGGTCCTTTCGGCTGCATAAGACGCTGAAGAACAAGAAGGATCTTGTTCGTTGTGACCGCCAGCTTCTGGTAGCCCTGAAGAAGTTGAACCAGGAAACGCTCATGAAGCAGCTTCGCCCTTATCTGACCAAAGGACAAATCAAGGCCCTGCTGGCGCGGCGTGATCGCATTGTGGAACTGTTCGAGGCCAAGATCGCCAAGCACGGAGAAGCCACGGTCCTGTATGATTTTTTGAAGCCCCAGGCTCCCGGCAGTTGATCTCCGAATGGCGCTCCGAATTGCATTGGCAATGTGAAGGGGCTTGTGTAATATGAAGTTACCGTCCGCGGACGGGGATTGTGGAGGAAACTCATGACTAGTACTTTTTCGGGAAAATCAGTCGCTGCTCTGATCATCGGGATGCTGATGACAGCCGGGGCGATGACGGCGCAACAGCAGCCGAATCGGGAGGAAGTGATCCGGCTTGCCAGCCAGATCCAGAAAAAGATCCTGACACTGTCCAACTACGGCGTGTTCGATTACGTGACGTTCGGAATCGGGCAAGGCACAGCCGGCTACCGGGTGGTGCTGAAGGGGTACGCCTCCCGGCCCACACTCAAGAAGTCGTGTGAACGGGTGGTCAAAAAGCTCGAGCTCGTCGAAAGCGTGGACAACCAGATCAAGGTGCTGCCTACGTCTGGCATGGACGAGGACATCCGGATGAAGGTCTACATCAAAATCTATTACAACTCGGCGCTCAGCCGTTACAACCCGAACCGCGGCACACCCGTCTACAGTCCCGGCGGATGGGGAAGAGCAGCCAACTTCGGCATCTCGCATGATCCTCCGCTGGGCTACCATCCCATCAGCATCATCGTCGACAACGGCAACGTGACGCTGGAAGGTGTCGTGGACAACGAGATGGACAAGACAATCGCCGGCACGCAGGCGAACTCGGTCAGCGGCGTTTTCCATGTCACCAACAACCTCCACGTGCTGAATCCGCCCAAGGCCAAGAAGAACAAGAAGAAAGATAAGTAATTCTTCGAAGGAGAAGGCCGCGGCGGCGCGGAGAGGGCTGTGGCTGGGTTCACTCGCACGAGAATCAATCGTTCTCTCGATTCAGGATCAGGATTTGCTGAAACGATTCTTTCACGAGGGTCATCTGTAAAGGTGTTGGCTATTCTCGTTACCTGAAAAAGATTTGTGTGTCCGCGGGCTCGGATTGCCGGACGCGGTAACGTGAAGGGAACACACGGGGAATGGAACCATGATGAAACTTCTATCAGCAGTGCTTTCCTGGGGGCTTATTTTCGGCGCGGTGGCTCATGCCGATACTCTTCGGC
>JAGHBX010000052.1 GCA_021160785.1 Planctomycetota bacterium
GAATACGCTACTTCGGCGTCAACAGCGACGAAGGCTTCTCCTTGACCATCAACGGTGCTCTCGTCGGCGCCTATCCGGACATTCGCACCGCCGCTACCACCGATGTGACCAATACTACCGTTGGAACCATGTCCTGCGATTTTCCCACAGCCGGAAGATATTACCTTGTCCTGGACTTCTTCGAAAACAGCGGCGGGGAAGAAATCGAATTCTTCCAGACCGATGCAACCGGCGGCAACCGCAGGCTGATCAACGTGGACTCCGAATTGCAGGTGTACCGTGACGATGTCGCTAAAGTCGACGCCACAAACGTTGTCGTTACCGATTCCAGTATGCTTACCTGCCAGGTAGACCTGACCGGCGAGCCTTGTGCACTGTGGAATATCATTATCAAGCCCGATTGCGGCCAGGCCAATCGCGCTCTCCTGGAAGAAGCCCTGCTGGTCAATAATGGAGGCGACTTCAACGGCGACGGCCTCTTCGATATTGCCGACCTGAAGGAACTTGCCGACCGCTGGGGCGACGTGTGCTCTGCGCCCGAGTGGTGTGACTGTGGCGACCTTGATTTCAGTGAAAGAATCGGCCTGGGCGATTTCGCAATTCTCGCCGAGCGATGGGCCCAGAATGAATAGAATGAAATTATTGTCAGCACGCTGACTTCTATAAATGGCTTTCGCCGTAGGATCCGGGGCTGAAGACAAGCTCTATAGAGCTGTTAAAGCCGCTGGGATTGCTTACGCTGTTGCTGCGGACTATAATCAAATCGCTGTTTCCGGCGATCGCCAGGGGGCTGTCGGAGTAATTGATCACAGCGTTTGTTATCGTTCCTCGGGCATTTCCGTCGAAGGTTATGCCGCTTGCGGCGATCACACCGGTCAACGTCTCGAAATTGCCTGAAAAGGAAACACGAAAACCGGGCGCCAGGATAAACGTGCCTGTCATTTCCCTGAGTTCGTCAAATTGCGAACCCTGGGGCAGTTGCGAGACGCTCTGACAGTTCAGGTTGCCGGAAAAGTCCAGAATGTCTTCGCTGTCGGGCGCATCCATGTCACCTTCGGCAATTACTACTCCGATTATTGTCGTGGTGCCGCTGAAAACGACATGATTAGGCGATTCGATGTAAACCACGCCGGTTATGTTTACGTTGCCGTTAAAGACAGGATCTGTGCTTGCTACAATTCTGATATTCTCAAAACTCTTGTTTCCATTGGTTGAGACCGAAGAGTCAATAATATTCGTTGCGAACTGCTCAAATTGTGTGAGATCGGGAGTAGGGAATTCAACGGCATCGGCGTTGAATGTTACGTGATTATTAACAGCATCCTGCCCGGTTTCGCCGCCAATTTGGCAGTTGCTGCCTATGCCAATATAGGCATTGGGATTCACTATGGTTACATCTCCCTGGATTTGCGAATTACCGATCATTTCCAGGGCTTCGTCATCGTTAAGACTCTCGATGAATACGCTGTTTTCGCTTGAGCTGTTGATTATCTGGATTTGAACATTACCGGTCATTTCGAGAGGACCCTTTGTCGCCAGCCCAAAATCAAATATCCCGCCGGCGGTGGGGGTAAAATCGAAATTGACATTAACCTGCCTGGATATGGTTCCGTTAGTACCTGTGATTCCAAGCAGAAGCGTATCGCTGTCAACCTGGGTGATGACAGAAGTGAAACTCAGGTTGGCCTGTGAGTTGATAGCTACCGAAGAGACAGACACGGCAGTGGGATTATCGGGATCATCGAGAGAAACGACAACATTTTCGAAGCCCGCCGCGGACATTTTCGACGTGAGAGCATTTTTCACTGCTTCCAGATCACTTCCCGCGACAGGCAGGTCAGTGAGGCAATAACGTGTAATATCCAGCCCGGATAAAGCAGATTCGAAAGCCCGGTTAATCTGGCGGTGGTTGTTCGCTACCTGCGCATTGACCGTAGACATACTCATCACAGCTACGCCCAGCGTCGAAAAGACTGCCAGAAATATCATTGCTATAAGAAGCGCCATACCCTTGCGGCATTGGCTATCTGCACGTTTTCTTCGATAAGTGCTCATTTCTATTCCCCCCAATACAACGAAACCAGCCACCAACAGAAGAAAGCTCTCCCCAACCGAAGACCTATTATAACATAATTGGAGCCCGTTGTCAAGAAGATATTAAGAATATGTTAGCGGGGAGAGAAAGGGGGGTTATGTAGCACATTTAGCGTGCGTCAAGCCGATACGGTCCTATAAGAAGCGGGGAAATGGAGCGTCAGCGAAAAAAATCCTGTAGCCGAGCGCAAACTCAACTGCAGGATGTCGATTTATCCATCAAAAAGGGCGATTGGCTACTTCATAAAGGGGCAACCGCCGGGAGGCCTACTTTGAGTCGGCCAGTTTTGCTATCTTTTCAGCGTCCGACAACTTATCCCACTTGGGGGGACAGGCGGCGCAGCAGAAGGCGACCTTTTGGCCCTTGAAGTTCTTGACGAGGTTGGCAGGCACCGTCGCCGGATCAATCGGGTTGCCCATTATCGGGCATTTGGTGTTTGCGAACTGGACTTTCGGCATTTCGACATTTACGCTCACAGCGGCGGGCTCCTCTTTCTTGCAGCCGCCTAACATCGCCAGGCTACCGGCAACAAGCACGAGAGCTGTCAGCACCAGGACTTGCTTTGTCTTCATTTGTCTACCCTTTCATTAAAGATATTTGTCAATGACAATAGTAATTGTCCCACGTGCGGCAAATAAAACAAGGAAAAAATTTGCCCACATTCGGTTTTTATTGTATAATCGTTATAGGTGGAATTTGCTCAAATTGATCTTAATAAAGTCGGATGTTATGAGTAGCAGAGCCAAAAAGATTACCGCATCGGTCGTTTCCATCTTTCTGGGTATTGTCCTGTGCGCATACGGGCTTGGTCTTCACGCGACAGCCGTCGCTCCCGAGAAGGGGAATGAGCCGGCGGTCATGATGAGGGAACCTGCTCTTATCAAGGAAGCTTCCGTCGGCGGAGTAACGCTGGACAAAGCCTCGGGCAAGATCAAGCACACTTACACCGGCGAACCACCCAAAGACTGTGCTACATGAGGAACCTAAGCGGGGGACTGTGGCGTCCATGGTCAACAAGACAGTACTGAACAGGATTGTTTCGAGACTTCTGCCCCACCGTCTCTGGGTGCAAAGCGGCTTTCTTCTCGCATGGCTCGATCCGTTGGGTCTGCGTCTGCACAATATATGCGGGCCCGTTTTCCACTGCTACGCATGTCCGCTTTCGACATTCGCCTGCCCCATCGGCATCATTGCCCAGTTCGGCGCGATAGGCGTGTTTCCGTTCCTGGCGATCGGGACGCTGCTGATCGTTGGCGGGCTGTTAGGCACATTGATCTGCGGGTGGGTATGTCCGTTCGGGCTGTTGCAGGATCTTGCGGCCAAGGTGCCGATAAAGAAGTTCCACCTGCCGCAATGGATGGGGCATTTTCGCTATGTGATTCTGGTCGGGACGGTTTTGCTTGTACCGTATTTATTCGGTGAATCGCACCCGCTGTTTGTATGTCGCATCTGTCCGGCAGGGGCGCTGGAAAGTGCAGTGCCCAACGTGATAACGCAGGCGGTTACCGGACAGGAAATCGTCTGGCCCAACGCTATAAAGATAACCATCGTGGTTGTGTTCCTGGCGGCGATGTTTTTGACGATTCGCCCGTGGTGCCGGGTGCTCTGCCCGTTGGGGGCGATATTCGGCTTGCTCAACAAGGTGAGCGTCCTGTCAATGCGACTGGAAGATTACAAGTGCACCGAATGCAAACGCTGCCATACCCTCTGCGTGTACGGCGGCACACCGAATATGGATCCCAACGACCCCCGATGCCTGCGCTGCCTCGAATGCACAAAATGCGCACCCGGCGCCCTTGGCGTCGGCACAATA
Source organism: Planctomycetota bacterium (assembly GCA_021160785.1). GTDB lineage: Bacteria > Planctomycetota > Phycisphaerae > Sedimentisphaerales > Anaerohalosphaeraceae > B28-G16. The sequence goes on from JAGHBX010000052.1 coordinate 3,909, forward strand.
TTCGACACGCCGCAAGAGCCCGAACAGCCGCGTGAAAACAAGGGCGTCGAATCAGATTAGGTCAGTTGCCCCCACGTCAGAAAAGTCTTCAATTTCAGCGACGGCAGGCGTCAACATGCCTTTGAGTCTGAAGCAGCCATAGAACCGTTGGCGGAACAGGTCGCTGTTTAGCACCAGGATCATGTACGGCAGCAACAGCAGATACAGAATCCCGCCGACAAGCAATCCGACAAGCGGAATCTGAATAAAGAGAGTGCCTATTGGAATGCTCTCGTTCATGGCCATGATGACAATCAGTACGTAGGCAAACATGGCGATCAGGCAGAGCACAGGGCACCACGGAGCAAGCCACAACATGAATCGCAAGGCAGAGTAGTTCTTTCGGCAGCACCAACCCGTTAGAGCAAAGGCAAGAATCGCTGCGACCATGACAGGGAAGAAGAGCGCTGTCAGCATCATTGTTTCTTCCGTAAACTCCAGGCCGCTATATGACAAAATGCTCAATGCAAAGGCCAAACTCATTGTGAGCAAGGTCAGCAGAAAGACGACAAAACGATTCAGCCCGGCAAATCTGTGAGACAAGAGCCAGGCAATCGCCAGCCCTATCGTAAATGCGTTGAACATGACGTCAAATGGCCCTGCTGCGCTCGAGGGCATACCGGTAACTTTCTTGATTCCAATCCACAGAATGTTGACCACAAGCAGAGGAATAAGGATAAGCAGAGCTTTACCGGACCGATTTGCCTTGAACAAAACAAAGGCGCCGACCAAAGCCACCCAGACGACAAGGCCTGTGATGTTGTCGATGAAGCTCCATGCGTAAGTAACAGGCTCGCTTTCCTTTGAGCCGAGGTCGCCGAGATCGCTGGATGCCACGAATTTAAGATCGCCATAAACATACGATGGTACTCGCCACGAGTACGAACATGTGCCTCCTCACCCAAACTCGAACTTGTCACCGCCTACTTTCTTATCGCCTTTGTAGACTGCAAATTTCGGCGGATTGCTTCTGTCGCTGCTGGTGTATTCTTCTCCCCCGATACCATGCAGCCCATAGCCAAGCCGCAAAATCTTGCCCGTCCGGTTGACCGTAATCGTCTGCGTTAGCGGCGCGCCCATCTTCAATTCCGTGGTGCTGTTCGGATCGATCGTGAAATTATTGCCGCTCATGTGCGAGTAAATGTACCAACTGTATCCGCCCTTGAGTTTGCCCCGCTCAGGCCGATACTCACCTGGCGGCAATGACAGGAC
>JAGHBX010000584.1 GCA_021160785.1 Planctomycetota bacterium
AGCTACGTCCTCTAAAAGGACACAAGCTGGAACAAATACTTGAAGGCGTCAAGATCGAATCCCAGCTTGATACATACATAAGCGACGGCGCAAAAGACAGGCTGCTTATCGTTAACATTGAAAGCGTCCCCGCAATAGAGGCGCTGGATGAGATACTGGCCGTGCCCGGGTTGGATGGCGTACTTGTCGGCCCGCACGATCTTTCGTGCAGCCTCGGTGTGCCCGAGCAATACGACCATCCCGACTTTCTGTCCGCCTGTGAAACTATCTTTCGAAAGGCGCGCAAGGCGGGCGTAGGCGCCGGGATTCACTATTGGGGCGACATCGACCAACAGACGAATTTCCTGAAGCTTGGAGCGAATATGCTGATCCACAGCGCCGACATTACTCTCTTCAAAAAACACTTAACTGTTGAAATAAAAGCAATCAGAGACGCTGCAGGACTTGAGAGGGTAGCTGACGATGATCGCACAAATTTCAACATCTGACAACAGCGTAATTAATGGACACGAACATCACGTGCCGTCGAGTGTCATGAAGGACAAACCATCAGTAAGCTTAGTTGAGCAACTGCAAAGAAATACTCAGTCATGAGGATTTGGGAAATGAGAAGTCAACATTCCAATGTTAAGATGCTTATCTTTCTGAACCTGATTCAAGTGCCCGATCACCATCCAGCAGTCCTGCGACGAAGAGAGCAAACACGTGGTCGGGAACAATACATATCCGTTAATACCTTCCGACTCGACGGGGACCTGTATCGACAGCAAAGGCAAGTGCATCGAAGCTTCGCTTCATCAAATCAAAGCAGACAGTGTTGTACGCCGGGTTATCCCACTGATTCTCGAACTCTTGCGGATCCTTTGTCATGTCGAACAGTTCACCTGCCTGATGCCCATGGTAATTGACCAGCTTATACCGCGACGTTCGGATCATGGTTGCATAACTTTCCGGCCCGTCGAGAACCTTATAGTAAACGCATCTGACGAAATCGCGGTGCTTATCAGGATCAGCCTTTCCTTCGAGAATCTTCAACAAGGATCGGCCCTGCATCTTTTCCGAAACCGGTAAGCCCGTCGCTTCCAGCAGAGTAGGTGCGATGTCAACTAATTCTACTAGTCCGCTGCTCCTTAGACCCTTTCTGACGCGTCTTGGCCAGGAAAATATCAAGGGTACTCTTACCAGTCCTTCATAGAATCGGCATCCTTTCTTCTTCAGGCCGTGGTCGCCTGCCATCTCCCCGTGATCGCTGGAGAAGATTACCAGCGTGTTCTCGCGCTGTCCTGTTTGTTCGAGCGTATCCAGCATCCTGCCAACATTGGCATCAATCAGTTCAATTTGAGCCCAGTATTTAGCAAGGTTCAGTTTGGCGTCCGGGTACTTGGGACGTCTTGCTTTAGTCTGGAAATTGATGTCCGCCAGTCGTTTCTGGGCCGTCAAATCCGATTCACGGAACAACGGTTTCGGCAGTGAATCTATATCGAATCGGTCAACGTATTCCTGTGGTGGATCGAAGGGACCGTGGGGATCGTAGATATTGACACTGCACAGCCACGGATCTTTACGTTTTTCTTTCATGAATTCGATAGCCCTGTCGGCGCACCACGTAGTTTGATGCCACCTGGCCGGGATATAGCCGTACTTATTCTTCAGCTTTTCGTAGTCCTGCCCGATACTCTTGAGCCAATCCGTGTACTGGTTTCCTTTTCCTATACCCTGGTGTGGGGCATGGCTGTACCAGAAGCGGCGGTATCCATCATCCTTCGGACGAAGCTCAGGCTCGTGCGCCATAGCGGAAGCAAGGTGGAACTTGCCAGCCAACGCGCAATCATATCCGGCGTCGGCGAGTGTCTTTGTTATCAGCGGTGCAGCCTCGCCCCAGTGATCATTGCCGTTAATGCAGGCATGAATCGTACTCGGATACATACCCGTCAGGAAACTACCTCTGCTTGGTGTGCAGATCGGCGACTGGCAATGAGCGTGCGTAAACGCCGTGCCTGTCTCAACAAGCCTGTCAAGATTCGGTGTGCGAATGTGCTCGTTACCAAGGGCGTGTATTGTGTCGTAACGCTGCTGATCCGTGCATATCCAAAGAATATTTGCTCTCCGGTCTGGGACGGTTTTACCGGATGGTTCCGCACCGGGCGTATTCTTTGTCGATCCCAGGACCATACTCATGCTGGAAACCACGCTTGCCCGCAGAAAATCACGTCTGTGTAGTTCATTCATATTTCAGTCTCACTATCAATATCTTAAAAACTCAAAGACGATCCATGCCGCATACTATTGAAATAAACTCACATACTGTTTCTCTCAAGATAATACTCCGGATACTACCTATCTGTCAAGGATGATCTGATGAACACCATCCCAGTCAAGCTCTGAAATCAAGCATAGCTTTCAAGCAGTCTGTGAACTGCAAATCTGTTTTTTTGTATAAATCTGCAAGAAAACCGCTCCAGAAAAGAGAAATCTTGATAGTTCAAGTTGAATTTGGTTTAATTATAAGCATCGAAAGGATAGAATAATTTTTTGTGAACGCTTAAATGGGAAATGTGAGATAATGAATAAAACTGTTACGATTATAGTTGTACTTTTCTTGGTGAGTTTTGCGGCGCATGCTCAGGATATGTATACGGTTCATCCTGAAGATACCGGTGCGGCACTCGTTAATCCGGCTATGGGCTGGACTATGCACTTTTATTCTAATGTTACCAGAAACTATGGTTCAAAACTTGCTCCGTCGGATACGCTCGATGATTTTCCGGGAGTTTCAACCGTTTACCTTCGTTTGCCGTGGTCTTATATCGAGCCCGTAGAGGGTAAATACAACTGGGCGATACTGGATACTCCCGCCCAGCGGTGGATCGCCAAAGGCAAACGCATTGCCCTGAGGTTGACGTGTTCTGAGAACTGGATGAAATATGCAACTCCGGAGTGGGTCAAAAAGGCAGGGGCAAAGGGCACCTTTTATCAATACGGAAAGGGACGTGTGGAAAATAGCAATACGTGGGATCCGTTTTTTGATGATCCCGTATTCATTAAAAAGCTCGACACCTTTCTGGCAGCGGTTGCTCAGCGGTATGATAACAATCCTAATGTCGAATTCATTGATGTTGGTACTTACGGGCTCTGGGGTGAGGGGCACACGCATGCAAGCAGCAAACAGGATAAGATCGAGATACAGAAACTGCATATTGACCTGCACCTTAAGCATTTCAAAAAGACTCTGCTCTGTATCAGCGATGATTACGCCGGTCATGACAAACCGGGCAAACGATTCCCCATCACCGATTATGCTCTGAGCAAAGGCGTGACGATCCGCGATGACAGCATCATGATCCACCCTCGGCCCAATCACTGGTATCACGCTGAAATGGCCCAGGCCTTCTGGCCGAAACTGCCTGTCATTATCGAAACCGGTCACTATGGCGGCTGCGTAAAGCGAGGCGGTTGGGATCCTGAACTCTTTTTGAAGTGCGTCGAGGATTACCATGCCAGTTTCATGTCGATCCACTGGTGGCCGGATGTCTTCCTCAAAGAAAACCGCGAGGTTATCGACAAGATAAATCTGCGCATGGGCTACCGCCTGATGCCGGTTGAAGTTATATGGCCCCAGAGCGTAGAGGCCGCTTCAACGCAGGATAGTTATGGTCGGTACCGTGATGTCACAAAGCACGGCGATTTGAGTAAAACATTTAAGGTACAGTGGGCCTGGGCCAACAAAGGCGTCGCTCCATGTTATCCTGGCGGTTTTCCAGCGATGACGCTAAAAGATGACAAAGGCGGCATAGTGTCTGTTCTGGTTGACGAATCCCTGAATATGCTGAACCTGAAAACAGGCCTGCCCGGAAAGGCTCCGGTAACCAGACACAAAAGCGAGTTTGTTGTCGGCCTGTTTGCTCCTACAACCAAGCCGGGCACCTATGAAGTTTACATATCGGTCGGTACGCCAATGGGAACTCCGCAAATTGCCCTGCCGTTACCAGGTGACGATGGTCATCGCCGTTACAAACTCGGAACTGTGCAGGTCGTCTCGGGACAGAAGCAGTAGAGCCAGAGATGACCCGGTTGTAATTCGTATTTGGGTTTTAAGGAATGCACTATGAAATTGAGTCTATCTGAAAATATCTCTTCGAAAATTGATCGGCGTGGTTTCTTGAAGTACTGCGCGGTGGGCGGTCTCCTGGCCGGAGCAGCATGGGCAGTAGAAGAGAAAGGTGATGAGCGCCCCAACATTGTGATGATTTTGGCAGACGACCTTGGCATCTGTGATACAGGGGCATTTGCCCGGCGCTTCACTGGTACGGCGATTCAGGAGATGTATTATGAAACCCCGCATCTGGACCGTCTGGTTTCGGAGGGCATGGCTTTTTCGCAGGCCTACGGATGCCAGCTCTGTTCGCCCACCCGGGCCAGCCTGTTAACCGGCAAGAACGCGGCACGCGTGGGCGTGACCACTGCTACGCCCGGCAGCGTCAGGAGTTATTACAATCAGGGCATTAGCCCCCCTGAGGGTTACCTGCCCCAAGATGCGATATTCTGGGGGGACAAGATCAAGGTCGAACAGGCCCTGGTTAATGGCTCGACCCTGCTGGCCCTGCCGGCCGGGCAACCGGGGGATCGGGGCCGGGATGAGATTACCCTGGCCGAGGCCCTGAAGGATTACCATTCGGCCTTTATCGGCAAGTGGCATCTGGGTGGCCATGGCGCTGAAGGTTGGCAGCCCAAGGATCAGGGATTCGAGGAATTGTCCTATTTCGATGCCGGGGGATCGCAGTACTTCAACTGGCGCGAGTCGTGGAATCGACGCCAGAAGATCCATCCGGACATGCCGCAGGAACAGTTGCGCATGGGCAAAACCGGGAAGGATTTTGGAAAGCAATATCTGACAGATGAACTGACCGAACATGCCCTGCAGTTCCCCTCAAAGACAGGGCGGCCCGGAAAGAGCAGGAACCTTTCTTTCTCTATTTCTGTCACTTCTCTGTGCATACGCCCATCCAGGCCAAGCAGAAGGACGTGGCGTATTTCCAGGACAAGCCGACCCGGGGATGGAACGGACACGACAACCCCACCTACGCGGCCATGGTGCGGGCCCTGGATGATTCCGTAGGACAAATCCTGGACACGCTCAAGCAGACCGGCCTCGATGACAACACCCTGGTCGTCTTCATGAGCGATAACGGCGGTGTTATGTATGTACGGGAAGGTCCAACCAACAATGCACCTTTCAAGGGCGGCAAAGCTATGCTGTTCGAGGGCGGCATCCGCGTGCCGCTGGTCTTCAGGTGGAAAGGCCGGATTCAGGCAGGTCAGTGGTGTGACATTCCCGTCCATTCTGACGATCTGTTTCCCACGCTTCTGGACCTGGCGGGCTATGATGTGAAGCCCTATATTGAAAAGGGTGGAATCGACGGTCGCAGCTTCAAGGGACTGTTGCGCAATCCGAAAAAAAGGTCGAAGTCCTATGCGCGTGATACGTTCTTCTGGCACTATCCCTTTAACGTGATAGTCAAACATCCGGACGACGGCGTGCCTCTGGCGCCGCACTCGGCCATTCGGCAAGGGGATTACAAGCTGATCCACGATTGGTCCGGCCGTCTCCTGTTGTACAATATCGTGCAGGACCCCTTTGAAAAACAGGATCTATCCGAGACGATGCCGGACAAAACGCGGGACTTGTTCGTGCGCTTGCATGATTGGCTGGATGCGGAGGTGGACGTTAAATACCATCCCGCTCTGAATCCGAACTACCGTTCCGAGAAGGAGTCGCGGAACCGTCCCTTTGTAGATCTGCGTTCGAAATACCTGGGGCCCAAGCGAGCGATTCGAAGCCCGCAAAGCGACCCGCGCCTCAAACCAAAGCCGTAACATCATAGTTGTAGGATAGTAATTATACTTGAAGCTGGATACATCGAAAGGGTAAAATAGCGTTTAGTAAACAGTTAAACGGGAATGAATGCGCTTGTCAAGCGACCATAGGAGAGTCAAAAAACAACATCAAATACATAGATTGCTCTTTGAAAAATGAATATGCGGCAGATTTCAATGGCCGAAAAATCTCGTGCAAATGGAAACTGACCAAAATCTGAAAATGTTGCTTTTGATTTTGAGGTGTGTATGGACTTTTCCCGTGTTATGCTAAAAAACGAGACCGAAAACTAAGCAGCTTTTTTCAGTCTGTAGCCGGTTATCCGTGTTTGGCGAAAGAAGTGCTTTTCAATATTACATGGAACTGTTTTGGCATCACGTTCGGGCTTGTCAGTCTTGTTGTTGTAAAATACATCATCTGGACGATTGCCATCTAAGGTCATGTGCGGTCGCCAGCTATTGTACCAGAATTCAAATTCGTTACACAGGTCAGCTAGATGATCGATATCTTTGATAAGAGCTATTCGTTTTAGCCACTCATATTTTAGGGTTTTGTTAACTCTTTCCGTGACGGCGATTGAGTACTATGTCAACTGCACCCGATGGGAACGATCAAGTGCAATATTGCACGGTCGTCCATCCTTTTCATCCATTGCACTGCAAAAAGTTCAAGATCGTTTCACTCAGGCAAAGCTGGGGAGAAGACAGGGTATTTTATCGCCAGGAAGATGGACGCATAACATCTTTACCTGCTTGCTGGACAAGTATTTACGAACCTTATCCTTTCAATGTCTTTTCTAAAGGTCGTAGCGTTTTTAGATTTCAGGAGTTGCTTGAACTTGCCAGGTTGGTAGAGGATTTTATGTCGGAGGGCAAATAATGACATGCCCATTGACTCCGATTGAGCGTAAAGTAAATTATGCCTTTAGTGTAAATCATATTACGCCGCACGTTGATTTTGCAGGAGTGGCCTGCATAGCTAATAAGTCCAATATAAAGTCCCTTCATTGCAGTCGTTTACGACATTTTTTGCTTGACAATCTCCCGCTGAACGGCATAATAAGCCTAACAGGCAAAATGTCTTGTTCAGGAGATCGATATCATGGAAGATTATGGCGATGTAAAATTGGAAGCACTTGGTCAAAATGGCACATTAAATGCTCATCCGGAGGATGTTACAGACGATCTATTCTCAGACAGCGAGTTTTTCGACTCTCGGGATATGTTGCAGGTCAAGTACGAGATGCTTCGACGGGTGCGGCAGGATGGGGAACCCGTTTCAAAGGTAGCAAAAATGTTCGGGTTTTCTCGTGTTTCATATTACCAGATACAGCATACCTACGATCAACAAGGGTTAGCCGGCCTAATGCCTCGTCAGCGAGGACCCAGGCATGCTCACAAATTAACAGAAGATGTGATGGCATTTATTTTAGACTGCAAAAACAAAAAAGCATCTCTTCAGGCTGCGGATCTGGCAAGCCGGATAAAACAGCATTTTGGATTAAGCGTACATCCCCGCAGTATCGAACGTGCATTGCAGCGTCAGCTAAAAAAAGGGCTGTAAATTTATCAGAGCCTGACGAGTGTCTTGATCATTGTGCCGAGCGTTACGAGCAATTATGTAGTAGTCAAGCGTTCGTCGGACAGTTGGAAACGCAGTTATTTCCATAAAAACAAGTATTTTTTCCTCCAAGCAGATTGTTTGCATTTGGTTCCATTAAATGCTATTTGCTGCTTTTTGACTAGACACTTGGTTTTTGAGACAAGTGATGCAGAAGTTGCTTCCCACCGCAAGTGCCTATTTATCTCTAAAAATGGCATCAAATAAATTTGCACAGAAGATTAGCAAAAACCGCATTTTCATGTTAAAATAGCATATAATGAGATTGCGATGACTTTTGAGCCCCTTCTAGAACAGCGATTTGAAGCAGGATGAGGGGGTAGTTTGAGTCATAGAAAGAAAAAGCAGCTTAGAATTGAAATACGGAGCGATTGAGGATGAAAAACTTTATAATGGGATTGCATGAAGATTTAGTTGAGACTCGGCATGATTTTGGAGGCTTTGATATGTCTGACATTACTGCTAAAAAAATGGATTGTATAAACTATCGCCTGTGCACCAGAATGTGCACCAAACTTGCACGTTTAGTGCTCGGTTAGTCTTCGGTTGTTCTACGGTCAATCTCATAACTCTTTTTCACACCGCCATTAACCCTTGTCACGTAAGGACTTAAAGTCGCGAGGCTCGGACTGTCGATCCGAAGGTTGAGGGTTCGAGTCCCTTCGGCCTCGTTCTGTAAGTCCTTGTAACAGCTAATGTTACGAGGGCTTTTTTTGTGGGTTTGACGCGTTTTTTATGGCGTATAACATTTTTTATAACACTTTGCGGATTCCAATCTGTGAAACCGTAATGCCGAAGTTGTTATAAAGGACAAATGTTATGGCCAAGAACAAGAAAATCGCTCAAAAACACAACCTCCCCGGCACCATCTACTTCAATAACAACCGATACTGGTGGATAGTCAAACTCCCCGGAGAAACCAAACGAAAAGCACGCCCACTCAAGTCTGTAGGCTCCCAGTTCGCCGCAACCGATGTCGGCGTAGCGGTCGAGATTGCCAGAAACCTACTCGAAACCGCTATATTCGACAGCGGATCACGAGACCATAACGCCTGCGACAGTGAAATCCACACAATCGCAGCCCTTTCCAGGGCATTCCTCCAGTACGCCGAAGAGTACTACAGAAGCGCTGACGGGACAGTCACCGAAGAGCCGCTAAATGTCAGGTACTCCCTGAAACCACTCATCGAACTTTTCGCGACATTGGAACTGACCGAGTTTGGACCGCTGAAACTCATAGAAGTGCGGAACAAGATGATCTCCCTTAACTGGTCCCGCGGGCTTATCAACCAGCGGATCGGGAGAATAAAACGGATGTTCAAGTGGGCGGTCAGCAGGCAGATAGTATCTCCCCTGGTCTATCAGGGGCTTATGTCAATCGAAGGGCTTAAGCAGGGCCGCTCCGGGGCCCGTGAGACCGCACCCATTATGCCGGTGGATGAGAAGTATGTTTATGCCATTCTCCCTTACACGACGCCTGTGATCGCTTCTATGCTTGAGCTGCTGCTGTTTACCGGGATGAGGCCGGGTGAGCTGGTGATAATGCGTCCGTGTGATATCGACCGGTCCAGTGAAATATGGCACTATAAACCGGCGAGTCATAAGACACAGTACAAAGGAAAAGATGTAGTGCTTCAGTTGGAATTGGACATTTCCTGAATTTGAATTAGTATGTTGTTCA
>JAGHBX010000110.1 GCA_021160785.1 Planctomycetota bacterium
ATCAAAGTCCTCATCGTGGACGACTCGGCCGTTGTGCGCAAGGTCCTCGCCGAACAACTCAAACAGGACCGGCGGATAGAGGTAGTGGGCACCGCTCCGGATCCGTATATCGCCCGGGACAAGATTCTGGTCCTGAAACCGGACGTGCTCACCCTGGACATCGAAATGCCGCGCATGGATGGGATCACTTTCCTGCGCAAGTTGATGAAACATCACCCTTTGCCGGTAATTATCGTCAGTTCGCTAACTCCGCAGGGAGGCGAGATGGCCATGGAGGCCCTGGAAGCCGGGGCGGTAGAGGTGATGTGCAAGCCGGGAGCGGCCTATAGCGTGGGCGATATGGCCGAGAATTTGATTTACAAGATCAAGGCCGCCAGTTGCGCTAGGATTAAAAGGCCTTCTAAGTTGAAGCCGGTGGGTAAACCGCAGCCGCGGCACGCCTTGTCGAAGACCACGAACCAGATATTCGCCATCGGCGCTTCGACGGGCGGGGTGGAAGCACTAACCACCGTGCTGACTGCCCTGCCGGCCAATACGCCGGGCACCTTAATCGTGCAGCACATGCCCCCGGGGTTTACAGCGTCTTTTGCCCAAAGACTTAACAGCCTGTGTGCTATGGAGGTTAAGGAAGCGCAAGAATCGGACCGTGTTGTTTCCGGCAGCGTTCTCATCGCGCCGGGCGGTAAACATATGCTCCTGCGGCGATCCGGGGCCCAGTATTACGTTACCCTAAAGGACGGCCCCAAAGTCTATCATCAAAAGCCCAGCGTCGAAGTCTTGTTTCAATCGGTTGCCAAGTACGCCGGGGCCAACGCGGTGGGCGCCATTCTTACGGGAATGGGCGCTGACGGCGCCAAAGGCTTACTCCAGATGCGCGAAAACGGCGCCCCCACCGTAGCTCAGGATGAAGAGAGTTGCATTGTCTTCGGCATGCCCAAAGAAGCTATCGCCCAAGACGCCGCAGTACATGTAAGACCCCTTTCGGAGATTGCTGAAACTATGCTTGCTCTGGTGAAGATGACAACTGCTATATAGAGGTATTTCGCAGCGCCTGATAACTTTTTCGGGCGGTGTGGTTTATTCTTCAAGGAGAATCATTTTGAAGATCATTGTGAATATATCCGATGCCCGCGTGAGCAAGGATTCGGACGATGAACTGGTAACCTACTCCCTCGGCTCCTGTATCGGCGTGGCTCTTCACGACCCGACGACCAGGATCGGCGGCATGCTGCATTATCAATTGCCCAGCGGTCGCATGGACTCTGCCAAAGCCGCTAAGAATCCGCTAATGTTCGCCGATACGGGGATGAAATACCTGGTCGATAAAATGCTGGCCTTGGGGGTGAATAAGAAGCGACTTAAGGTGAAAATCGCCGGCGGGGCGCAGGTAATGAACGACGCTAAAACGTTCCAGGTCGGCAAACGCAACTATGCCGCTATCCGCCAGATACTCTGGAAAAACGGCATGTTTATCGATGCCGAGGATATCGGCGGCCATAATGCCCGCAGTCTGTCCCTGCAAATCGCCGACGGAACCGTCCATGTTAAGTCGCAGGGCAATATGAAATCACTATGATCGTTAAAAGATAATACATCAAGCTCATTCTCAGAGAGACGATAGAAAGGAACACAGACGATGGCCTTTACGATTCTTATTGTAGATGACTCCGCTACCATGCGGAGCGTGATTAAACGAACCGTGCAGATGGCAGATATGTCCGTGGGAAAATTTCTGGATGCGCCCGGAGGGCAGCAGGCTCTGGATATCTTACAGCAACAGCAAGTCAACCTGGTGTTGGCCGATATCAACATGCCGGGGATGAACGGGATTGAAATGATTGAGCGGATGCACGCCGATGAGAGCACCCGCGCCATTCCGGTAGTCGTCATCTCCACGGAAGCCAGCACGACCCGTATTAAACAGCTCCAGGAAAAAGGCGTCGTCGGCTACGTGCATAAACCCTTTACCCCCGAAACCATTCGAGACGTAATCTATGAAGTGATAGGAGCATGTCATGCCCAAAATAACAAATGATTTATTAATTGAAGCTCTGACCGAAGCCCTCGAAACCACAGCGTTTATGATGGCGTTGCCGCCGGAGGAAGAAATGCCCAGCCCGACTCAGGGGGTTCTCGTTCGCATCGATTTTAACGGACCGGTTAGTGGTACCGTCGAATTATGGACCGGAAGCGAGTTTTCCCAGATGATAGCCGCCAATATTATGGGTATCGAACCAGACGATGAAGAAGCACAAACTAAAAGCATTGATGCCGTCAAGGAACTGGTAAACATAATCGGCGGCGTTTTGCTGACGAAGCTGACCGATTCGCCCTCCGACATGTTCAATCTGACCGTCCCCCGGGCCCAGGAGCACTTAAACTCCGAAGCATGGGAAGAATATATCGCACAAGATGACGTTACCGTTCTGGACGTGGAGGGCTTCCCCGTGGCCACACGCTTACTGATTACGGCATCGGCTAATCTGCCAGAGACAATAGGATCTCCGAGTGGGTGTGTCGGGAAAACGCCTGAGTCAGACCTAAGAAAAGAATGAATAGCGAGAAAAAGAGAAGGTACTTGTCATCGACGACGATCCGACGATTCCGGCGGTGCTCGCCGTTGGAGTACTGATCGAGTGTGAGTTCAATTATAGGAGCGAAGAAATAAGGCCTTATGGGAAAGGTGATTCGAAATGAGACTGAAATCTCAAAGGAACACGATCAGCCTGTTTCTAAGCCTATTTCTCCTGGTAACGATAATCACTCCGGTCAGGGCGGGCGAGCAAAGGTATTATGTTCCCAGCGTGGATCCGCAATACCAAAGCGTCCTCAAAGATGAAGATAATGTGATCGTTTCAACAGGAAACGTATTATGAGTGTGCCAAGTAAAGCTAATATAGATGCCTGCGTCAAAAGTTTGTCCAAGCGGTGATGCCAACCTTTGAAAATTTCTCAAACCCACAACAATTCAACGAAAATCGCTTCCTCATGTCCATACGAACACTTCCGGCAGCTATTACCATCCTCAAAAATGCAAAATTCAGCCA
>JAGHBX010000244.1 GCA_021160785.1 Planctomycetota bacterium
AAGGACGGCCGGGAGGTCGCACCGATGAACTTCATCATAAAGCGATAGTGAAAACAGGCCTCTCCCTCAAGTAGGTTATATGCCGGCAAGATGCCGGCGATACGTGGAGGGCTATTGCCATGCTCTGTTGGCGTCGCGAGTGATACGGGCCAGTTTGCGGGTGATTGAGGGGGTGATCCGGCCAGAGCCGAGCCGCCATACCCAGTTTTTTTCGGAGAACGTGCCGGGCAGGTTCATGCGCCCGTCCTGTCCTAAGCCGAGAATATCCTGCATGGGAATGATCGCCGTGTTCGCCGGGGAATTCATTGCAAGCCGTACAAACCGCCAGTGCAGCTCGTCGTCGGATTTGCCCCGTTCAAGATAGCGGCTCAGCTTTTGGCGTTGATCGTCTGTCAGTTCGTTTTCAAACCATCCCATTGTAGTGTTGTTGTCGTGCGTGCCGGTGTAGGCGACACAGTTTTTCACGTGATTTCGCGGTGCGTGAGGATTCGTCTTGTCGCCGGCGCCCAGCCCGAACTGGAGGACTCTCATGCCGGCAAGTTTGTGCTTCTTGATAAAGGCCCGAACCGCGGGTGTAATGTTGCCCAGGTCTTCAACCACAAACGGACACGAAGGAAAACGTTCGAGGACTTTGCGGAAGAAATCGTCCTTGGGCGCTCGTATCCATTTGCCTTTGACGGCGGTCTTGTGATGCGCGGGGATCTGCCAGTAAGCGATCAGTGCGCGGAAGTGGTCAAGACGCACGATATCAAACATCTCCAGATTGTGCCCGATGCGGTCCAGCCACCACGAGTACCCTTGCTTTTTCAGTGCCCGCCAGTCGTAGATCGGGTTTCCCCAGAGTTGGCCTGTCTTGCAGAACAAATCCGGGCCGACGCCGGAGACAAATGCCGGTTTCTTCACGCGGTTGAGTTTGAAAAACTGCGGGTTGGCCCACACATCGGCGCTCTGGTAAGAAACGTATATGGGGATGTCGCCGATTATGCGGATACCGAGCTTGTTGCAGTAGAGCTTCAGGAAGGCCTGTTGCCTGAAGAAAATGTACTGCATGAACTTTTGCTTTTCGATGGCTTTTCGGTGTTTCTGCCGAAATGACGCCAGTGCGTCTTTCCTGCGGTCCCTGAGTTCAACGGGCCAGCGGTGCCAGTCGCCAGTCTTGTAAAGATCGCGCAGCGCAATGAAGATCGCAAAGTCGTCAAGCCATGTTTTGTTATTTTGGCAAAACTCCGTGTAGGCGGTTTGAGTTGGGCGGCCAGAGAAATTGCGAAAAGCAGCGTTAAGCAGTCTTCGCTTCAGGCCAATCACGCGGCGGAAGTTAACCTTTGTCTCGGGGAAATGAGGCAGTTGACGAATATCCTCGCGCGCCAGAAGCCCTCGACGATACAGCAGTTGCGGGCTGATGAGCAGGGGATTGCCCGCAAAGGCCGACGTGCAGTTATACGGCGAGTGCGGGACGTCGATTGCGGGGGGATTCAGGGGAAGCATCTGCCAGCAGCCCTGGCGCGCTTTGGCTAAAAAGTCGGCGAAACCAAACGCCGCGGGGCCCAGGTCCCCGACGCCGAATTTCGACGGCAGCGAAGTGATGTGCAGCAGGATACCGCTTGTGCGTTTAATTTTCATGCGACGTTGCCTGTCCAATAAATCCGGTCTCGGCTGCATTGAGCTATAAACTCAAGTCTAACGTTACATCGCCGATTGGCGGATCGCAAACATTTTTTATATCCGTCAGGGTCATTGCTTCCCCGGACAGGCCGCCTGTGAATGTGATACTGGTGGGCATGCCGCCCTTTTTCCTGGGGGTGCTGGACAAAAGCCGGCCTGCCCGGGTATAATGACAGGGTAGTATATTCTGCTTGTGTTCGTCGGCTGGAGGATGTGTTTTTTGTGCTGTTTTTTGAAAAGGATGACTAATGCGGTTTGTTTCGGTTTTATCGGTATTTGTGTTGATGGTTCATTCGGTATGGGCGGGCGACTGGCCGCAGTGGGGTCTCAAAAATGAGCGCAACATGGTGTCGCCGGAGAAAGGGCTTTGTGCGTATTTCAATACATCGGACAACGCAAAGGCGCCTGAGGGAATGTCGGCGGATCTTGTGGGACGCGTGTTATGGAAGGCTCGCCTGGGGGCGTTTGCCTATGGCAATCCGACAGTTGCCGACGGCAGGGTGTTTGTGGGGACCGACACGCAGACGCTTTCCGGCGACGCCAGGCTAAAATCAGTGCGGGGCGGGTTGCTCAAGTGTCTGGATGAGGCAAGCGGCGAGGTGCTGTGGCAGTTGCCGGTCAGGCGAAGGACGCTGTCGATACCGGGGTCGCTCTTTACCCAACAACATTTAGGGATTTGCTCGTCTCCGACGGTGTACGGCGATCGCGTTTATATTGTCGCAAGTAATGCGGAGATTCTGTGCCTTGACGTCAACGGTCAGACCGACGGCAACGACGGTCCTTTCAAGAACGAGGGCGCGTTCATGGCAGGCGCCGGTAAGCCGCCCATTGAATTGAATGCCAAAGATGCCGACATCGTCTGGCGTTTCGATCCGGTGGAATCGTTGTCGGTCTGCCCGCATGATGCGGCGAGTTGTTCGGTGCTGATTCACAGGGGCATGCTCTATACCAGCACATCAAACGGTATTGACAAGCCGCACAAGAAGATACTTTCTCCGGAGGCGCCGGCGCTGATTGTATTGGATGCCAGGACCGGGCGGTTGGTGGCCAGGGAGGACGAACAGATCAGTTCTCGTTTGTATCACACCCAGTGGTCTCCTCCTTCGATGGCAAAGGTCGCCGGCAGGGAACTGATCTTTTTCGGCGGCGGGGACGGAGTTTGCTATGCGTTCGAGGCCCTGCAGAAAATTCCCGACGAGCCGGTTTCCTTGAAGAAGGTCTGGTCGTATGAAGGCAATCCGGATGCATACAAATACGACAACGGCGAATTGATCGATTTCTATCGGGGGGATAAGCGAAAGAGTTCGAGCCCGAACAAGAATGACGGCAAGTACCTCGGCCCGAATCAGATTATCGCCACGCCCGTGTACCATGAGGGTCGCGTGTATGTTGCGATGGGTCAGGATCCGGCGCATGGAAGGGGAAAGGGGCTTTTGCACTGTATCGATGCTTCGGGCCGGGGCGATATCACTAAATCCGGCTGTGTGTGGACCTATGACGGCCTGGACCGCAGCCTCTCAACGCCGACGATCGCCGAAGGGTGTGTGTATGCAGTCGATGTGGCAGGCCGGCTTCATTGTGTCGATGCCGATACAGGCAAGTGTTACTGGATCTTTGAATCGGGCAGCGAGGCGTGGGGGACTCCGCTGATAGCCGACGGCAAGATCTACTTAGGAAACAAGAGCAAGCTGTTCGTGCTCAAACAGGGAAAGCAAAAGAAGCTCCTCGCCGAAATGAAAATGGGCAGTTCCGTATTCAGCACCCTGATCGCCGCCAATGGAGTGCTGTATGTCGCCTCGAATCGATACCTGTGGGCAGTCGGAGGCGGGCCAAACAGGTAACTCCAGGCGGTTTTGAGTTGGCCGTGATTTGCCCGGCATTTGAGGGTGCCGGGTGCGGTCTATTCGTGCTCCTTGCTCCTGATCAACTCATAAACCTCTTCAGGGGACGCCGCGTTTTCGAGTTTGGTCTTGAATGCCTCGTCCAGCATGAGTCTGCTTATCCTGGCAAGCGCCTGGATGTGCGGCCCGGTCCGATCACTCGGCGAAGCTAACAGGACAATAATCTTGACCGGCCTTTTGTCTATGCTTTCAAACTCAATCGGTTCTGCCGTGATACCGATTGCCATAACCAGTTCCTTGACGCCGCTGCACTTGCCGTGAGGAATTGCAATGCCCGAGCCGATCCCCGTACTGCGCGTCTGCTCACGAAGCAGAACCGCCTCGAGCACGACGTCGCGGTCAAGAAGAAAACCGTTTTCAGCCAACAGGTCAACGAGTTCGGTAATTG
>JAGHBX010000403.1 GCA_021160785.1 Planctomycetota bacterium
ACATATTAACGGCTAAAGGGCAAAAGTTCGCCGGTGCGTTAATGTCGGCCTCAGCCGTTGATATTAAAGGACTTACAAACATTGCTGCATGAAAAACGCGCAAAAAAAACAAGAAGTTGAAAGATTGTAGTACGAAGGGAGGACGTCGGGCGAACCCCGAGGCTAAGCGAATTTGAAACGCTTGGCGCTGGTTAGGAGGAGAAAATGGGGGTGGTTTTTGGTTGACAAATTGGTTGCGGGCGGTTTAGATGATTGGGAAGTGAAAATTGCGGATTTCAGTGTGCGTTGGCCAAAGATGCGAAAAAGGTTCGTGATGCCGCAAATCGAGCTAACGGCTTGTGGGGAATAAGGTTACGTTGCCGAAAAAGGGGTCTGACCCCTTTAATTATTCGGACAATAGCGACGATTTTAGTATTAAGGATAGCATATTTGAAGGGAACGAAGGTGCTGCCTTTACTGGATACAATCTGCGATCAAATTTTTGGTTAAATCAAGTCGTCGAAGGAAACACTTTTTCGGACAATGAACTTGGTATGAACCTGTTGGGATCGGACGTAACTGTGAGAGGGAATACCTTTGAAAATAACAGTAGAGGGCACATAGAGGTAAGTGCTTTACCGGATGGTAGTTCGTGGGATTACGGTGACTTATACGCCAACAACAACATCTTCAAACGAGGTAGTAGTCTGGGAGTTTTGGGCATCCGCATTGATCGGAGTGATTATGGCATGAAGCTTGACATACACCAAAACAGCTTTATCGGCCATATCGCAAGCAGTAGCTGGGGTATTTGGGTCGACACTGTCGTTGGCGGCAAACAGGTGGACGCCGATGACAATTGGTGGAACCATATCGGTGGTCCGGATGCGCCGGACAACCCCAATCCGGGAGCCGACCGTGTGACCGCTGGTGTTGACTATAGTCCCTACCTTGAAGCAGACCCAAATCCCGAACCTTGACAGTGAGAGGTCCATGGAGACAAACTATGAGTAGAATAAGGCGAATCTCGGTTGATAGCAGGAGCCGAAAGGCTAAGTTGAACAGAGCAATCGGCTTGGGCATGATATTGGTGATCCTTGGTTTTGCTTGCCTCCTGGGATATCTGTCTGGGTTACTGGGTCCTTGTCCAATCAAGGAAACAGTGGTAAGTCCCATTGAGGAGTGCACACATCGCAATCTATCCGCGAACGTGGTTCGGCGTGAATCACGACAGTTTTCTGTGAGTGACTCAGATGAGACCAGAAGGTATAGCTGGTGGATAGTGGTTACGAATCCCGAGGGGCACAGATTCGAGGCACTACTGGCTACAGATAACAGTTATCACACATACGACGCCATCAGGGAAAGAAGAGACATCTCTTACGGACTTTCCTGGGATAACTCAGGCAAATTTCTGACATGTACGAACAGCGCAGGAGAAGAAGGCACCGTATATTTTACAGGCAATTTTGTATTTTATGCCGCAGACCCATTTGTCGTCAGCCTAGAAGCTCGGCCCCTGACGGATCAGATCAAACAGAGACTGAAAACCTATCCTGACATGACGGAAGCGTTTTCTTCCATATCTGGCTATACGATCCTCAGTGGATGGTGTGAGAATCCGGAGGTTCTGAACCTGAGAGACGACGTTTTACTGCTGGTCCAACCTGACTTTAGAATACGGGGTACACTAATGTCATTTGGCCCTGTCATTCTTACGGGGGAAGCGGATATCAAGGCAATAAAGTCGGCAAAATGGGTCTTTGCGGATGGTAAGATTAGTTATGGTTGCAGGATTACTGCCGAAAGAGCCTTTGTTCTGGAATCACAATATAGTTGGTTTCCTGAACACATAAGAAACCGGATGTTTAAAGGCTGCAAGAAATTGACATTAATTCCCAAGAAGGACCAACCCGATGAGTAATCGCATTGTAGCGATTACCAGGTGGCTGACAAAGATTGCTGAATTAGGACTGCGTGTGGAGTGATGAGTGGTAAACGTAAGTTACGAAACAGGAGATGTTGAATGAAAGTTTCAAGAATAACCTTATTTACAGTACTCGCTATGATGGCATTTGCACAAATGTCTTTGAACGCGGCAACGAACTCAGCTTCAAGTGCAGAGATACTTCAAGCCCAAAAAGAGGCCCTCCGGCTGCTTGCCAGCCGATATGGCGAACAGAGATACGCAGAGCGCAAGATCACTGAATATGTAGAGAAGGGCTACCCAAAGGAGGCATTTGAACATGACAGGTTAAGGTCTGCCGTTGCAAAGGATATGTTTAAGGAAATCAACAGCGCAGACTCCCGCAAGCGCGATATGTTACTATTCCGTGCAAAGAGGACCTACGGCCTTGAATACGAGGACTTCGCCCGATTTGTTCCGGCACGAACCGACCTCGGGGAGATTCTGGATAAATACCTGACCTGCCAGAGCGATACTGTGCGGAAGGAGCATTTCCAATCGCTGGTTTCAACCCCCTTTTCAACCCAGGAGATTCGTGTCCTTACTGAGCGATTCTCCAAGGCTAAAACACATGAAACTAAAACGCGATTGCTAAAGCTGTTTGAGGCCGAGTCCTCCGCTTCCAGCGCCAAGTTCCTCTGGAAGTATCTTGTCGATCATATTGACGACCCTGTACGAAATGATATTATCGATGTGCTGGGTGGTCGTCGCCGCCAACTCGAAGACACCTTTGTCAGGGCGGCGATCGACAAGGCCCATGAAAAAGGATACACCCGGTTCCTCCAAAAAGCATTTGGTTTTGCAGGTAGAGAACACAGCCTCCGTAACCGTGTTGCAACCAAAATACTCCTGGATTATCTAAAAAACGCACCTCCAGAGAGGGTTAATATGATTGTCCCTCACTTTAAACGAGTGATCCCACCAGGTACTATCGATACAATGTTCGCCATGCTTAACAGAACCGATTACACTGTTTGCCATTATGAAGTATCTTCTGTTTTGGCAAAACATTTTGAAAAGCCGGAAATTAAAGACAAGCTCGTCGCTTTTCTTTTGAAAAAGCAAAGCAAGCAGGCCG
>JAGHBX010000083.1 GCA_021160785.1 Planctomycetota bacterium
CCCAAAATCGTCTTATACAGGTATTTTTGGCCTTGGAAAACAAGGCTGTCAAAATAGATTGGAAATGAGTTTATAGCCCGGTTTAAAAAATAACGTTGAAACACAATGTTAAGATGGAAAAAGGAAACATGAACGATTTATCAACAGATACTGAAAAGCAATTTAATCCTAATGCCAAATGGTTGCGGGATGCGAAATGGGGAGTTTTTACTCATTTCCTGCCTCATATGGCGAGTGACCCGGATACTATTATGACTGTGAAAAAATGGAATAAGAAAGTCGATTCATTCCAGGTTAAACAGTTAGGTGAGCAATTATCAACACTCAAAGCTCCCTATTTTTTCATAACATTAGGGCAGCATCGAGAATTCTATTGTTCACCAAACAAAACTTTTGACAAGTATTTTGGTTCGACCCGGGGGGCGCGAACCGAACGCGATCTAATTGCAGATATAGCTGCTGAACTTGTCCCACGAGGAATCAAGTTATGCGTCTATTCGAACTGCCATGGTAGTTATGAGTCAGTTTATGGCATTAGAAGCAAAGATCCAAAGGAAGAGCAGATGTGGATTGAATGTCTTACAGAATGGTCGCAGCGATGGGGCAAATCCATATCTGCATGGTGGCTCGATGGCGGAAAAAAAGTGAGTTATCCCGTTTACCAGGCATACATGAAAGCTCTTAAGGCTGGTAACAAAGATGCTCTTGTGTCTACTAAGTTATGGGGAACTCTCAGCAATGAGCAGGTTCATGAGGATTATGTCAGCGGCGAAAGCGGCTTCCTTATGGCTGTCAGCGATACGCGTCATCATGAATATCGTCAGGGTGTTTCCGAAAAGATACCGTTGCACTTCCTGACTTTTCTGGGAGAATTCTGGGGAATTGGAGAGCCCAGGTTTCCTGTCGAGATCGTCACAGGCTGGACCCAGCACATCAACAACATGGGCGGAACCGTTTCCTGGGATTGCCCCCTCACAGATTCCGGAGAAATTCCTGATAAGGTTTACGAACAACTGGCTGTATTGAGCAGGAAAGTTAATGCCGAGGCTGGGTAGATTAAATGGAATGGCATTCAATTGATTTGGCAAAAAGATGAATATTTACAAGTTGGAAGGATTTACGAAATGAATAGAAGAGACTTTGTTGGTTTCTCGACATTAGCAACTGCAGGTGTTTTCTGCACGGGTAACTCCCTGATTCAAATGGGCTGTGCTGTAGGTGGCACCGCGACAGGCGTTAGAGGGCTTAATCCGAATACAAAATGGCTGATGGATGCCAAATGGGGACTTTTTTCACATTTTCTGCCTCAGCTTCCAGGCGAGCAGGCTTCAGATAAGATGACAGAGAAAATGTGGAATAAGAAAGTAAACTCCTTCCAGGTTGCCAGTTTAGCCGATCAGCTTGAAGAACTTAAGTCTCCTTACTTTTTCATAACCGCAGGCAACGGTGATAATTACTTCTGCTCACCGAACAGCGCATTTGACAAGCAGTTCGCTGCGGGCAAAGGGATATTGTCAGAGCGTGATTTGGTTGCAGAGTTAGCTGAAGAACTTATTCCTCGCGGAATCAAGCTATGCGCCAGCTTGCCTGCACTAGGAGGCGATGGGCCTGCCGAAACGCAGCAGATTTATCAGCAGGTTATAACTGAATGGTCAAAGCGATGGGGCAAATCCATATCTGCATGGTGGGTTGATGATGGCAAGCTTGCCAACCGTGCTGCATACGCAGCCTACACTGACGCTTTCAAAGCCCGGAACCCGGACGCCCTGATTGCCTACAATACTGGCCCGCTTGTTCTGACGTATCGCCTTAAGGGACCGACGACGGATCTTGAGGATTTCTTTGCCGGTCAGGTGGACTGGTATCTGCCTACTTGTGCTGTACGGGCTTTTGATAAAAGAGAATTCTGGGTTGGCCCCAATTACCTGGGGGATCAACTGCACTTTATTACATTTCTGGGTTCGTATTGGGGAACCGGAGAACCCAGGTTTCCTGATGACCTTGTTATTGGGTGGACCAAACACACCAATAACTATTCAGGGACCGTCACCTGGGATGTGCCATTGAGCGATTCAGGTATCATCCCGGAAAAACATTTTAAGCAACTGGCAGTGTTGAGCAGGAAAATTAATACGGATGCCAGGTAGATCCAATGGCAGGGTGAACAATTGATTGGGTCAAAAGATGAATACTTAAAGGTTGAAGGATTTACAAAATGAAAAGAAGAGATTTTCTGGGTCTCTCAACAGTAGCAATGGCAGGTGCTTTCGGCGCGAGCACTTCCGTGATTCAAATGTGCTTTGCTGAGAAGAGCATCGCTACAAATTCCAAAATCGGCGGAAGTATTCCAAGCCGTCTGCAGGCCGATGATTCTGCATCATCGGCGAAACCCCCTTGCGGCAAAAAACCGAATATCATCATCATCCTGGCAGACGATATGGGATGGGGCGATACCGGTTATAATGGAAGCAAGATACAAAAGACCCCGACCTTGGACCGCATGGCCCAACAAGGTATCAGGTTTGATCGCTTTTATGCCGCCAGTTGTGTCTGCGCCCCTACCCGCGCATCACTTATGACCGGACAAAACGGCGCCCGAATGGGTATTTCGCACTGGGGAAGTTCGCACGTCAACGAGAATGACATCCTGCTCTCGGAAATTCTAAAGGATCAGGGATATGCGACCGGTCATTTTGGGAAATGGCATCTCGGCCTTCTGGATGAGGAAGGAAAGACGGATTTTGTGGCCGGGCCGCGAACTCCGGAAAAGGATTTCAGTCCTCCCTGGATGAATGGGTTTGACGTCTGCTTCAGCACGGAAAACGTCGCGCCGACCTGGGATCCGATGAAATTGCCCGAGGGAGAACACTGGGGAATCAAGCAACGATACAAAACCGGCCTTTGGGGCAATAATTACTGGACCGATGATGGCCGAATGGTCCCCCATGACGACAATCTTTCTGGCGATGACAGCCGTATCATCATGGACCGGGTAGTACCTTTTGTCAGAAAACAAGTAGCTGAGTCAAATCCCTTCTTCGCCTACATCTGCTTTCATACGCCCCATACTCCGACGGTCAGCGGTGGTAAGTTTCTGGAAATGTATAAAGGCCATGAAGGGCGTCACCACTATGGAGCAATAACAGCCATGGATGCTCAGGTCGGCCGCCTTCGCGACCTCTTGCGAGAACTCGGGCAGGAGGAAAACACGCTGATCTGGTTCTGCTCTGATAACGGCGCGATGTCTCACATTGACAAGCACGGATTGTATGGCGGCTATGGCTCCAACCTGCCGTTTCGCGGATGGAAAAGCAGTTTTTATGAAGGTGGAATACGTGTCCCCTCCGTGCTGGTATATCCGGCCATGTTTAAAGAACCTGCAGTCGTGGAGATGGGATGTGTTACTTCGGATATCCTGCCCACCCTGGCGGATATGTTCGGCGTTGCCGGCACTAAACGCAGTCTGCCTCAGGACGGCATGAATATTCTTCCTGCCCTGAAGGGAGAAATGACGGAACGGGACAAGCCCATCGGTTTCGCCTATGGAAAAAAGTCCGCCTGGATGACCCACCGATATAAACTAGTTTCGCAAACGAGTGGGAGCAAGACGGTGTACGAGTTGTACGATTTGCTACTCGATCCGTATGAGAAAAACAATATCGCCTCGAAACATCCTGATAAGGTTAAAAGTATGCTGAAAGACTTAAGGGCGTGGGTCCAGTCCTGCAATGAAAGTTGCGGCCGGCGATATAAACATCTGCCCCTGCCCGCCGTGAACGATAGCAGCGAAGAGAAGTGAAGGCGGTAATTGCTTTTAGCCCGCATTTCGCAAGTAAACTGTGACAAAGGAACTGAATTTTGATAGTAATGAGCTTATGGAGACCGTTCAAGCCATCTATCAATTGAAAAGTCTATAGACACAATAGAAAAATGAAGGATAATTAATGCAGTGGATTGATCCGGCAATAATAGGCCTCTACCTGATTGCGATGATGGCGGTAGGTTTTTGGTGTGCGCGGCAGGCGGCAGGCGGTATGCGTTCGTATTTTCTGGGGGGTAATAAGGTTCCTTGGTGGGTACTGGCGGCATCGGGTTCGGCGTCTAACTATGATGTTACCGGTACTATGTTTTTGGTTTCGGTGTTTTATATGATGGGGTTCCGCAGCCTGTACCTGTGGTGGAGCTGGCAGTTTTTCGCGGCGGCTTTTCTGATGAGTTATATGGCACTTTGGATTTACCGCACTCGTGCAATGACGGCGGTTGAACTTCTGCATGTGCGTTTTGGTAGTAACCATGGAGGCCGGTTTGCACGCGGGGCAGGTGCTATACTGATGATCTCGTTTTTGCTTTTCAGCCTTGGGTATTCGTTTGTCGGCATTGCTAAATTCCTACCGCTTATATTGCCCAAAGGGCTTCCGTGGCATGACAACGGCAAAGTCTGGGCGATGATAATTATGCTGATGACAATGGCGTATGTTACCGCCGGAGGATTTAGAGGGGTTGTCCTAACCGATATGATACAGGCGGTTTTGATGAGCGTCGGTGGTTTGCTGGTTGCCGGGATCATTTTCTGTAAGATCGACAGTCAGGCAATTGCTGTTATTCGTGAAAACTTCGTCACTTCGATTGCCCCGGTAAGGGTTCTGGACCCTGGTCAGGCTGCAGCAGGTTGGAATGCATTTGGGAAGTTTTTACCCTACTGGATCGTAATGGGTTTTTTGATCCACATGAACGGGGCCGGCGGGCATTACCAGGAACAACGGTTTTTAGCTGCCAAGTCTGAGCGTGATGCCGCCAAAGTCGGTCTGGGCTGGGGTTTGTTTTTAATCCCACGCTGGATGCTGGTGGCTGCGATTACTTTTGTTGCAATTGCCGGAATGGTCGAGGTCAACGACCCTGAAAAGATCTTGCCGCTGGTAATCAACGAGATGATTCCTGTTGGGCTGCGTGGGTTGGTTCTGGCTGGTTTGGCGGCTGCGTTTATGAGTACTTTGAGTTCCACTCTTAATGCTGCCAGCGGAATGGTGGTTCGCGATCTGGTACAGCCGGCGATGCCGAATCTGGGCGAAAGAACATTGGTGCGGATTGGCTATGCGGTCACTATTATCGCACTTCTGATCGGATTTGCTATTGGCTCACAAGCCGAATCGATCAAAGGCATCTGGAGCTGGATGATGGCCGGACTGATCGGCGGGATGCTGATTCCGAATATTTTACGTTGGCACTGGTGGCGACTAAGCGGCACCGGGTATGCGTGCGGGTTGTTGCTGGCACTTTTCGTTGCGGCATTTACAGGGTTTGGTTCATTTCTTGGCGGACTGGGCGTTTCGGAGACGCCGCCAGGCTGGCTGCCAACGAGTTTGATCGAATTTGCAGAAAATAATCCGTGGATTAGTCAACCTGAATACATGACGGCGCCTGTTGTCTGGCTGGCTTCGTTGATCGGTGCGGTGGGCGGTTCGCTGCTTAGCAAGCCGACTGAAATGAATGACCTGGTAACGTTTTACAGCCGGGTTCGTCCGTTTGGTTTTTGGGGACCGGTCCGGGCCGAAGCAATCAAGACCGGTCTGGGGCCAAGAGTTGGGCCGGCAAAATCTGTGGGTCGGATATTTATTAACGTAGCTGTAAGTTTTGTAGCTTTGGTAACTCTTTACCACGGTTTCTTCCTGCTGGTCGGACATTACTTTCTATACTCGGCTATATTGCTGGTTTTGGGCGGCGGGGCAATAACTACACTCTACTTTACCTGGTATAAATTACTTAATGAACTTGATGATGGGCTTGAGTGAGAATTACAATGACACATAAGGAACGGGTCATGGCGGCTATATCTCATCATCAGCCGGATCGGGTTCCTAAAGGGGAACTCGCAATTGCGAACGATCTGCTTTGCGCTTTGATTGATGGGGAATATGGATATGGATCGTTTTATGCCTTTTGGTAAACCGGATGAGGTGGCCAAACAGGCGAAATGGCTTTGTGGAAATATTGGTAAAGATGGCGGTTTTATTTTAAGCACCTGTAATATGCTGACAAATATTATACCGACGGGGAATGTATATGCTATGTATGGAGTTAAATAAATAATGCAGAAAACAAGTGGTGTAGAAAAGATATTAGATAAATGGCGAGGGCTTATTAAGAGCAAGAAACGAGCCATCATTTCATTTGAAGAGATAATACAGGCGCGTATTGAATCCCTGCGTTCGTGGATATATCCGGAGAGTGAACCGCTTGACGGCTGGACGTATCGTCAGTTTAAATACGCTCATGACATGGAGCGTACATTCATTGACGATGACTGGAAACCTATCAAGGTTGGTGATACCTGGGGTGGGGCGGATATGAGTGCGTATTTTAAGTGCAAGGCCCAAATCCCCGAACGTTTTAAAGGCAAGCCGGTTGTGCTTAAGGTTTACTTTAGCGGTGACGGGCTTTTGAGGGTTAACGGGGAGGCATTTCATGGGCTCGATCCGTTTCGCGATACGGTTTTTATGACTGAATCTGCGCGGGGGGATGAGGAATATGATCTTGAAGTTGAATCGTTTATTATGTGGCATTTTGGCGAGGGTATCGTCAAGAATTTTGAGGTTTCCAACTGGGCGGTTTTCGATAAGGAAATGCATGATGCGTATTGGGATCTTAAGACTATTTTCAATGTGATGATGACGGAGACACTAGAGCCCGATCTTGTTGATTTTCTCCGTAAGCGGCTTGATAAGGCTACTCGTTTTATTGACCAAAGGTGCGAAGACGCTGCCGCGGTGAAAGAAGCTGCATTGAAGTCGCAGGGGATGATCCGTGAGAGTATTTACAATTGCGGCAAGTTCCAGAAGGAAGGGCTTGTGCATCTTACGGGTAATTCTCATCTTGACCTTGTTTATTTGTGGACCCATTCGGAGTTTGTTCGCAAGATTGGCCGGACTCATGCCACTGCTCTGCGGTTGATGGAGCAGTATCCGGATTATATTTTTACTCAAAGTCAGCCTCATATGTATGATCAGATGAAGGAGCATTTTCCGGAGTTGTTCGCGCAGGTTAAGGAGCGTATAAAAGAAGGCCGATGGGAAGCGGTTGGAGCGTTTTGGGTTGAGCCGGATTGCAATCTTATATCGGGTGAATCTACGGTTCGCCAGATCTTGCATGGGATTCGGTTTTATCAGAAAGAGTTTAGTGTTACTCCCAAGACCGCATGGATACCGGATGTGTTTGGTAACACGTGGACCATGCCGCAGATCCTTGTTAAGTGCGGGTTGAAATATTTTGTTACTCATAAGATGAGCATCTGGAACGACACTAATAAGTGGACTAAAAATGTATTCTGGTGGGAATCGCCGGATGGCTCGCGTATCTTTTCTCATGTGCCGACAACTCACTTTATCGGCACCGCTGAGCCTGACCATGTTAAGGATCATTGGGATGCTTTCAGCGATAAAGCTGAAATAGGTGAGTCGCTGTATTGTTACGGCTGGGGAGACGGCGGCGGCGGTCCGGATACCGAAATGCTTGAATATTGCAAGCGTTACGACGATTTGCCGGGTATTGTGTCGTGTAAGAATTCTACTGTTGAGCAGGCTCTGGAAAGTATGCTCCAAAAGGCGGTCAACGCGGAAATACCTGTTATCAATGACGAACTTTATCTAGAAGAGCATCGCGGCGTATATACCACCAAAGGCCGTCTTAAGAAACTAAATCGATACTGCGAACACCTCTATCGCAAAGCCGAGATGTTCAGTTGCATCGCCCGGATACCATATCCACATGAAGAACTTCAAAGCGGATGGCAGGAGATATTGACCAATCAGTTCCATGATTCACTGCCCGGAACCCATGTCACGCCTGCTTACCGGGATATTCTGGAAAGCTATGACAAGGCTGTGTCGGTTGGTGAAAAGGCGTTGAATGATGCGTTAGGCAATATCGCTTCCGGTATCAATACAAGCGGCATAGGGCAGGCTGTTGTTCTTTTTAATGCTCTGCCATATACCCGCACAAGCCGTGTGACTGTTGCCTGTGATCTAGCCGAGGCCCATGTCCTGAACCCGGAGGGAAACGAAATTACCAGTCAGTTCACAATAGACCATGAAACTTCCGATCCAGTTATCACTTTTGAAGCAGTCGACTTACCTCCGGTTGGCTATTCGGTATATAGAATAGTAGAAGGTCCCGGAAAACTGCAGTCACCTGATGCATGTGTTGTGCGAACCGATAAAAAAACAGTTTCCTTGGAAAATAAATATCTTAAAGCTGTGGTCAATGGCTCCGGTGAGGTCGTGTCGCTGATTGATAAAGATACCGGCCGTGATGTGATCGATGCACATAATCGTGGAAATGTCTTTCATCTCTATGAAGATATCCCTGGTACGTTTGACGCATGGGACATTGAAGAGCATTATAGCAGTCATGAATTCGATATGGCAGCAGTCCATATGGAGATTCTCGAGTTGGGGCCGGTTCAGTCGACTCTGCTGGTTACACACACATTTCGTAAATCAAAGATAAAACAGCGTATCGTTCTCGGCGCAAATGCACGACGGTTGGATTTTCAGACTTGGGTTGACTGGAAAGAGCAGCACAAACTGCTGAAGGTTCGTTTCAATACGAATATTCGCTCACGTCAGGCAACTTATGATATTGCATATGGAAATATCAAACGACCGACGACTAGGAATAATTCGTTCGAAACTGCTAAATTTGAAGTGCCCGGCCATGAGTGGATGGATATCTCGCAAGCTGACAGAGGGCTCAGTTTGCTTACTGATTGCAAATACGGCTATGAGGGGCATGAGCAGATGATAGCTTTGTCGTTGCTTAAGGGGCCGAAGTATCCTGACCCGGTTTCCGACCAGGAAGAGCATACTTTTACTTATTCGCTTTATCCGCATGCCGCTGATTGGAAAGCCGCCGATACCATTAACCAGGCAGCCGATCTGAATGATCCTGTAGAGGTTGTGTTTTCAGACTCCACATCATCTGGTAGACAATCCGTTGGCTCATTTATGCAACTTGACGCTAAGGGTGTTACGCTGGAGGCGGTAAAAAAAGCTGAAGATTCAGATGATGTTATTATCCGTCTTGTCGAACGCCATGGCGGCCAGGAAACGGTAACAATTTCTATTGATTGCAAAATACTATCTGTAGCAAATTGCGATCTCCTTGAGAAGCAACTGGATATATTGCCATTACAGGCCGATGGCAGCATAAAGTTTTCCATAAACCCTTATGAAATTAAAACATTGAAGCTGAAAGCAAGTAACTAAAATGGCCTTACGAGAAAGATTGCTTACAGTAATAAATAACGAAAATCCTGACAGACTTCCCTGTCAGGTTCATGAGTGGATGCCTTATTATCTTGATACATATCTTGACGGCATAGACCACTGGCAGGTTTATGAGAAGTTAGGATTAGCGGACTCAACTCATTAATACAACTAAGGATCATGGCGGATATATAATCGCTCCGAGCGACCATTTTATTCACGGTGATCCAAAAAACTTCGAAGCATTATAGAAGGAAATATTATTTATGAGCTCACTAATCATTAGACGTGAATTTCTAAAGAAATGTGCGATGGGCGGATTGTCCTTGTCGGCAGGTGTCCTCCTTACATCATGTAGTTCATCTCGGACTTATAATGACCAAAAGACCATCGGCCAAAAACCTAATATTGTTTTTATCTTTGCCGATGACTGGGGCTGGGGCGATTTAAGCTGTCACGGCCATCCTTATGTCAAAACGCCTAACATTGATCGTTTGGCAAAAGAGGGAACGGACTTCACTAAATTCACTGTAGCAAGCGGTGTGTGTTCTCCAAGCCGTACTGCGGTAATGACTGGGCACTTCCCGGCACGATTTAACATTAACGGACACTTTGCATGGGTTCACAGTAATCAGAAAAGAAACATGCCCGACTGGCTCAGCCCTAAAGCTCCGCTGTTGCCCAGATTTCTCAAAGATAGCGGCTATGCTACGGCCCACTATGGCAAGTGGCACCTTGCCAACGATATGATCCCGGACTCTCCGCTGCCGATTGAATATGGTTATGACGAATACGGTGCTTTTAACTGTGCAGGCGAGCAGATGCCTCCACATGATGATACTCGTTTAGCAAATAAATTCATTAGAAAGAGTCATCAACAGGGTAAACCATTCTTTGTTAACTTGTGGATGCACGAGTCACATACGCCATTCCATACTCTTCCCAAATACCGCTGGCGATTCCCTGACTTAGAGAAAGCCGATAACATTTACGCATCAGTTTTGTCTCATGCTGATGACCGAATCGGGGAAGTCTTGGATACGATCGATGAATTGGGTATTGCTGACAATACCTTAGTTATATTCAGT
Source organism: Planctomycetota bacterium (assembly GCA_021160785.1). Lineage (GTDB taxonomy): Bacteria > Planctomycetota > Phycisphaerae > Sedimentisphaerales > Anaerohalosphaeraceae > B28-G16. Next base: position 10,349 of record JAGHBX010000083.1, read on the forward strand.
TCTGACAATGGACCGGCCAGATCACACAAGCCCACCGATTTAGAGTTAATGCACGATACTGCAACCGGTGCCGGTTACGGTATTGGTGCGTCAAAGGGGACTACCGGCGGCAGGAGAGGTTATAAAGCCTGTCTGTTCGAAGGTGGTATCGGCGTGCCGTTTATTGCAAAATGGCCGGGCGAGATCAAAGCAGACGCCATCAATGATGACTCACTTATTTCCGCGGTTGATCTGCTGCCTACTTTCTGCGAGATTGCAGGGGTTAAACTGCCGGCCGATTATAGACCAGATGGGATCAGTCAGGTCGATGTGCTATTGGGCAAAAAAAATGTCGTAGAACGCTCGAAACCTTTGTTCTGGAAGTTTGATTCCCCCTGGCCGGCTAAACAGTATGCGCCGGACCACTGGGTTGCTTATGCTGTCGTGTATGAAAACTGGAAGCTTGTCACTAATAAGGACGCCAGCCATGTCGAGCTTTATGATATTATCAAAGATACCTACGAGAAGAACGATCTAAAAACGCAGAATCCTGAGGTTGCCAATCAGTTAAAGAAAATGATCGAGTCATGGAAAACAGCCTTGCCGGCAAAACCAGATTCAAGCTGTTTTTCTGATTACCGCAACAGGCCTTCTCTAAAGTAGCCTGTGTCGGATAATTTACTCGGTTCAAAGATAAGTGAGTTTTTATAGCTACATAAAGGATAATGATATGAAAAATAGTACGCTTAAGATATTTGTTGCTGTTGACATATACCGTAATTGCAGAAGAGATGGATTCTATGTGGGGGCCGTCCGTTGCAAAACTTCGCTCGGAAGATGCTGGCCGTGGCCAGCTCTTTGCTGATGGCAACTATGCCATGTTTATTCACTGGGGTGTTTACTCGCATTTGGGCAACAAAGTTGATGATAAAACGTATTACGGTAATGGTGGTGAAAAAATAGAAATACAAAAACCGGGCGACATGCGTCTCCAATGGCAGACGCATGTGGATCAGGGTTGACAGAGTGTTTTTTGACAACCAGCTACCATGGCCAACCTCTCCGGATGGGGGAGGCGATGCGCTCCATAGAGCCACGAATTCAAATTACGGCAACGATTCAAATAAGGCTTTGATCTCATATTTTCAATCCAATAATCTTCGATAAAAGTATGTCTCTATTTGAAGAGATTTCAGCATAAATGCTAAAAAACAGCCATGTATTTAGCCAAATATTCAACTTTTTCAAAAAACTTTGCACGAAATAGGATATATGATACTGTGGCCTTGGAGCAGCAGTACATCGGTCAGTTGTCAAGGGGCGCTCAAAATAGGTCATTGATGGGCGCTTGAAAATAGGTCATTTTGGAAGGAAGTTTTGCCATAGTGTCGCTGAGATCTCGATAATAACGGGATTTCAGGAGATCACGCATGGCGAACTATCTCAAGATGGCCAAAATCAACGCAATACTGATGTTAAAGGAGCACGGCTGGTCTCAAAAGGCGTATCGCCAGAGAACTTGGCATTCCTCGTTATCCAGACGTGCGACGATTGAATCGAAAAGTATACTCGTCAAGATAGTAGTCCAGGTGCTTGCCGCTGACAGCTCCTTGATGAGTACCAAGTAGCCATCGCTTCAATAGCGATGCAATCCGGTGTAC
>JAGHBX010000343.1 GCA_021160785.1 Planctomycetota bacterium
CGGTGAAATCGGAGACCCAGCCATCGAGTTCGAGCCAAAAGGCCGACGGGGCGTGGGTTCCGATACCGCGGTCAAACTGTCTGCCGCCAATGCGAATGGGATTGCCTTCTACGGACTGGTTGCGGTGGGGGGTTCCCCAGCCGGTCTGAACTTTGCTGACGTCGAGTTCGTCGATGTTGACGAGGCGGACGACTGTGCGGGCGCCGGCGGCAACGGCGAAAGTGAGCAGTAAAACCAGCGGCAGGGTCTTTGACATGTTGCGAGTAAAGTTTGTTGTCATGATAGATGTCCTTGTTAATGGAGTCTCAATAAAGGGGTCTGACCCCTTAAATTTACTTGACCGCAGATAACGGTACGATATTCAGCTCGACATTTTCAAAGGCCGGATGTTTGGGGATCGGCTTTTCATTTCTGATCAGGTCGCTGCCTTGCTTCCAGATGTTATGCTGCTCGCCGTTTGTGCGATGCCATGTAATGTTATCCAGAAAGAAGTGGTAGTATCCCGGTTGGGGCCCGACGAGCCTTATAAACTGAATCGGCGTTCCTAATGCGCAGATATTTCCAATTCCGACCCGCCGTCTCTCCCAAACGCCCTTGCCGCCGCGGACGGGCGGGCCTTTGCTCTGGATCCTGCCCCACTGGTCGATGCCGGTATTGTTCCTGAACTTCGGAGTCCAGGCCCTGCCCGGAGAATACAAAAAGCCGTCTTCTCGCCCGTCGGACGCGACGCATATATCGTATTCGATGAAATCACCGTGCTCGACATAACGGTCATAATCCTTGCAGGGCGCCCGCGTAAAGAATATATCCAGCGATTTGCCGATCTGCGTCTTTTGGCTCGCCTTAACCTCAAGCACCTCGCCCTGGGGGCCCGCGACAAGCGGGACGTCAACCTTGGGCGTCATGTAGGTAACATTGAAACCATTGGAATATATCCACTCTTGGTATTTTGCTTTCATTTTTGCCGCGACCTCCGGATGCCTGGCGGCGACGTTATGAGCCTCGGCGATGTCGGTGCTCATGTTGTAAAGCTCGACATGCTCGCTGAAGTAGAACAGCTTCCACTTATCAGAACGGATCGTTCCGTAGTCATAACCCATCCAGTAATAATAGTCCCTGTCGGTCTTCGTATTGCTCCTGATATTATCCAGGCAATTGCGTCCGTCAAGTGGCCTGCCCCGGGGCATCTTAACATCGGCCATGGCTGCGATCGTCGGATAAAAGTCCATATAGCCCATAAAGCCGTCGTATCGTTTGCCGCCGGTAAAGTGCGTCCCCTCACGCCATGCCGCGGCCGGAACATGCGTTCCGCCTTCCCAGAATGTATGCTTTGTCCCGCGAAACGGAAGATTATTGCCGTTTCGCGTCGCGCCGTTGTCGCTGGTAAAGAAAATAATCGTCTCGGCCATCAGCCCGAGCGCTTCGATTTTATCGATCACCTTGCCGATACCGTCGTCAAGTGCGATAAGCATTGCCGAATACAGGATCGCAATGTCCGTTTTGGTTAGCTTGCCCTTATTAGTTCGCTCGATCTGCAGGTACTCAGCGGATGTCTTTAGCTTTGCGTCGCCGATTATCTCCTTTGGAACACGTTTGAGATACTCATCCGGGGCCTGCAGCGGGTCATGGACCGCGGCATGAGGAATGTAGCAGAAGAAGGGCCTGCCCTTATTATCCCGAATAAAGTCAATGGCATGTTTTGTTATTAAATCGGTCGTATAGCCGTCCTCGACGGGAACGTATTTTTCGTCATGCCACCAGTTAATCGTCTGCGTCCAGTTGTCATATTTGTTGAAATAATCCTGGCCTCCCCCATAAAACCCGACGAACCGGTCAAAGCCATGCGAGAGCACGCCCGTGCCCCAGTTAATGTTCTTGACATTATCGAATGTCGCATCCTCCGGCGGAAATCCGTTATGCCACTTGCCGAAACAGCCGGTTGCATAGCCGGCCTGCTTAAAGGCCTCGGCAAATGTAACCTCCTCAGTATCGAGCGTTCCGCCAACCTCCGGTCCGGTCCTTAAATTTGTGTAATGTCGCCCCGTCAAAAGCCCCGCCCGCGTCGGCGAACAGACACAGTGTACCATGAAATTGGTCATCTCAAGGCCGCTCGTAAAGATCCTGTCAATATTAGGAGTCGGCGTCCTGCCACCATGCAGGCTGATATCGCCCCAGCCCAGGTCGTCGGCCAAAAAGAAAACAACATTCGGCTGTCGGGCGGACCTGGCGTCCCGGGCGGCTGAACCGCTCCGGCAGGAACCCAACGAAAAAACCGACAGACCAACAGCTAAACCTGCACTTGCCTTAATAAACTCGCGTCGTTTCATCTGTTTACGCCCTGCAATTTAAATAATCGAGCATGTCGCGGTGTCTTTCCTCATATTGACGGTTTTGTCATCAACTGTCAAGAGGAAAACGGGATTCCCACTCTTATCGTTCTTTTAAGTGGAATCGCCTTCGGGGGTGGTTGTGAGAGGAGGAAGAGATGGGCCGGGGCGTTGCGCCCCGACCCGGTCGAGTAGAGGTTATTCGACCTTGCTACTGGAGGAGGAGGCTTCGAATTTAAAGTTTTTCTTTTCGGCCTGTTCGCGGACGGCCTTGATGGCCGCCGAGCCTAAGGTCTTGCCGTCTTTGGCCTGCTTTTTCATCTGCACGGCGATATATTTTTTGCGGGCGTCATTCAGCTTCTGGATCTTCTGCTGGAGTTGTGCCCTTTCCTTTGTCTTTTGCTGGACGAAGGCTTTTTTCTCTTTGGCGCTCATGCTCTGCATTTCTTTGGGCAGGTCTTCTTTCTTTACATCCTCGAGCTTGACGGTTTCGTTCTTCAGGCCGTCGACGAGATCCCATGAATCGTTTCTGTAATTGTAGGACGATTTGGTTACGGCTCTCTGGGTGGCGGCGAGTTTTGAGGATGAAGATGCATTGAAGTCCTGTGCTGTCTGTCGCTCGGCTGCATCGCGCCCCAGTCTGCCGTAGGCGATGTAGGTGCTGTTTAGCTTTACGCCTAACTCGGCGATTTCGGCGTCCTGTGGTGCGGCGATGTGAACGACCGTTTTGTTCTGGTCGATATTGAGGAACCGGCCATCGGCTAACATCGCGCCGTCTTTCCATTTGCCGCTGATGCCGGCATTTGAAGAGCCGCAGTGAATGGTGTTTACGACGATGCCTTTGCCGATGGCGGCCTTGCAGGCGTCCTGGTACTTGACCTTGCCCTGTGTGAAGGGCTCGTTGCCGGCGATGAAGATGACCTTGAGGTCTTCGGGTGCGGTGCTCCACTGGAGTGCGGCGGTCGCCTCCTTAATGACCCAGCCGCAATACTCCGAGCCGCCGTTTGTCTTGAGGGTGAAGAGTTCCTCGGAGATTTTGTCGAGGTCCATTGTCAACGGCACGATCATTCTGAGGTAGCCTTCGGAAGCCGGCAGGGAACTCTTGCCGTATTCGTAGAGAGCGACCTGGAGTTCGGGGGCCTGGCCGTCGCGTTTGGCGGTGATAAATTCGTTGACGATGGCCCA
>JAGHBX010000314.1 GCA_021160785.1 Planctomycetota bacterium
ACATAACCATCTGTGTTCCTTGCAAACGTCGGCAATTAGCGTCGAACGGGTTGAAGCACAATACTCACATTCTTCTCAGGATAATGTCTCCACCAAGGGGAGAGTCAAGCAAAAAAAACAAAAAAAGTGATCCGTGCTGCAATCGCCTGTTTCAAAAGCGAACCATAGTACATTCAGCAGGCAGCGTGAAGGCGTTCCCTGTATGTCATATGCATCTGCCGCCGTCTACGTTCAGGACCTGGCCTGTTATGTAGTCGTTTTTTAGCAGGAAGATGACTGCGGCGGTTATGTCCCGTGGCTTTGCGATTCTGGCCATTGGTATTCGGTCGAGTTGTCGTTGTTTTGCTTTTTCGGTGAAGTTTTCGGGCCAGGTTACGAGGCCCGGGGCTATCGCGTTGACACAGATTGCCGGAGCGAGTTCCTTTGCCAATGATTTTGTGACGGAGATCAGGCCAGCCTTGGATGCGCAGTATAGTGTGTACTTCGCCCACGGTCGAATACCGCCCACGTCGGCGATATTGATTATTTTGGCGACGCCAACATCGGTTTGCCGAACCTGGCTTTTTACAACGCGGGCGAACTGCCGGCTGGTGAGGATCGGTGCGATCAGATTTGTGTTGAATATCTCCCGAGCCTTGTCGGTAGTGATTTCTTCGAGCCGCTGGCGGGTGAAAACGGCGGCGGAATTTATCAGGACCCGGACCGGGCCCAGCGATTCGGCGCGGGTGAAGAGCCTTTCAATATCGTCGCCGCGGGTGAGATCTGCCTGTACAGCCATTGCGTTTGGGCCTTTCTGGCGGATTTGCTCGACAATCCGCTCGGCACGGGCCTGGTTGCTGTGGTAGTGGCAGAGGCAGTGGCAACCGGCGTCGGCAAGGGCTAATGTTATAGCGCCTCCGACCCCGCCGGTCGAACCGGTAACTACAACGGTTGTTCCTGACAGTTCCATATTATTATATAATACGTCTCAAATCGTCGTTGGGCAAATGGTATTTATTTGCTTGAAGGGTGGGGCGGCGGTGATATAATCCTTTGCTGATGAGATTCTTTTTGAGGTGGCTGCTATGGCGGTTTTGAATGTAAATATCGATCATGTCGCGACGGTTCGCCAGGCCAGGCGGACGGACGAGCCGGACCCGGTGTGGGCGGCGGTGCAGTGCGAATTAGCCGGCGCCAACGGGATAACCGTGCATTTGCGGCAGGACAGGCGGCATATCAACGACCGGGATGTTCGCGTCCTGAAAGAGACCGTTGCGTGCAAGCTGAATCTGGAGATGTGCATCGCCGAGCCCATCGTCAGGATCGCCGAGCAGATTGTGCCCGATCAGGTTACGCTCGTGCCGGAGAAACGGGCCGAATTGACCACCGAAGGCGGGCTGGACTGCGTAAAGTACAAGAAACGCCTGGCGCAGGTGGTCAAGCGCCTGCACAAAAAACATATTCTGGTCAGTTCGTTTATTACGCCCGACGAAGAGCATATTCTTGCCTCGGCGGAGACCGGCTGCGATGCGGTGGAACTGCACACGGGCGCATACGCCAACGCCCGAACCGACCGTGCGATCGAGAAGACTCTTAACGCGATTCGGGACGGACGAGATATTGCAACGTCGGCGGGTCTGATCATTCACGCCGGTCACGGCCTGACGTATCGCAACATCGCACCGGTGGCGGCAATGTCGGGATTGTGCGAGTTCAATATCGGCCACAGCATTGTCGCACGCGCCGTCCTGATCGGCATGAGGGAAGCGACCGAAGAGATGATCGGACTGATCGAGATGTTTGGCGAATAGTAACAGGCTTGTGGAAGCTGACAGGAGATTATCATGTTTAGCGGATCGATGGTTGCATTGGTAACGCCTTTCCATAACGGCGAGGTGGATTATAAAACGTTGGATGAATTGCTGGACTTTCACCTCCAAAGCGGCACCGACGCCATCGTACCGACCGGAACGACAGGCGAATCGCCGACGCTGAGCCATGAAGAACATAAGAAAGTGATCGAGCATATCGTTCGTTCGGTCGCCGGGGCTGTTCCGGTTATTGCAGGTACCGGCTCCAACAGCACGGCCGAGGCGATTGAGCTTACGGAGTTTGCACGCAAGATAGGCGCCGACGGCTCGCTGCAAGTGGCGCCCTATTACAACAAACCCATGCAGGCCGGCTTCTACGAACACTTCAAGGCTATTGCCGAGGAAGTCAATATCCCCATCGTGCTGTATAATATTCCGGGTCGCTGCGGCGGCAAGGGCATGACAGCCGAGACGATTGCCAGATTGTTCAAGATTGAGAATATCGTCGCCGTCAAGGAGGCAACGGGCAGCCTGGACATGGCCAGCGAAATCGCCATGCGGTGCGACATCACGATTGTATCGGGCGATGATTCACTTACGCTGCCGATCGCGTCGGTCGGGGGCAAAGGTGTGATAAGCGTCGTAGCCAATATCGTACCGGCCGATGTCAAAGCAATGACGGACCTGATCCTGGAAGGGGATATGGTGTCTGCAAGGAAGTGGCATCGAAAGCTGTTTGCCCTTTCCAAGAGCCTGCTTTCGATGGCGACTAATCCCATACCGATCAAGGCGGCGATGGCGATGCTGAAGATGATACGTGAAGAACTGCGTCTGCCGCTGACGCCTCTGGCCGAAAGCAAGAAAGACAGGCTGGAAGAAATACTTTCCGACTACGGCCTGTTCAGATAGCCTTTTCGGCTAATGGATGTCCACACCACATGAGGTTTTGCCCTGCTTTTCGAGATACTGCTGGTGGTATTCTTCGGCCATGTGGAACTGTTTTGCACGTTTTATCTCGGTGACAATCCGCCTGTCGAACTTATGCAGATCTTCAAGGTTGTGTCGCGACTCCACGGCGGCGACGTACTGCTCCTGGTCATTAACAAAAATCGCCGAGCGATATTGTGTGCCGACGTCGGGTCCCTGCCGATTGAGTGTAGTCGGGTCGTGGGCAGTCCAGAAGACTTCGAGCAGGCGATCGTAGGAGACCTTAGCCGGATCATACACTACCTTGACCGCCTCGGCGTGTCCGGTTGTGTTCGTGCAGACCTGCTTGTAGGTTGGATTGGGTGCGTCGCCCCCCATATATCCGACAGCCGTGGAAGTTACGCCCGGGACCCTTCTGAAAGCCGCCTCGACACCCCAGAAACATCCAGCGGCAAAATAAGCTGTTTCGCAGGCAGCCTCACCCGACGGAGACCGACCTGCCGATGTATTTTCCGCTTCTTTGGATTCCTGCATGACAGAAGCCTTTTCAAATTGATCACAACCGGCCAGACAAACCGCTGCTAACAAACAAGCCACACACATATATGTACTATACGTTCCAAAACGCTTCATAATTGTCCTTTTGCAGATACAATGCTCCTTACGCAATCCAATCCTGTCGTGTTCTATACGGACTTTACGAAAGTGCAGTCTGCTTGTATTTTTTCTGTGCCGACAGGTACGTCTGGATCAGAGCGTTTGTCATTCGGCTTACGGTATGATGTCTTTGAAGGTATTTCTGGCCGCCGGCGGCTATCTGTTTTGCCAGGCGCCGGTCCGCAAGCAGCATACCGAGACAATCGTAGATACTCAGTTCGTCGCGACCGTCAAAGAAAACCGCCGTCTGATCCTCTATGAGCATATCGTCCAGACAATCCTCACTGGCGGCTACGCTCATACCGACGCTCATGGCCTCCAGCAGACGTGAGTTGAATTCGGCATGATATGTAAGTTGAATGAAGACGTCGGCGCCGGCAAAGACCGAACGCAACGGCTGCATATCGGGCACGAGAGAAACCATCTGCCCCAAACCGAGCGAGCGGATCATTTTGTGAATTTTACCCTCGGCGCGGCCGGAACCCATGATGGCAAAGACAAATTCATAGCCGTCAAGAACCAGATGACGCACCGCCCTGAGCAGCGGCTCAAACTCCGCGGCGCAGTCAAGACGACGGGCGACGATCACGCTGGCAATGCCCTTGCGATTGGCGAAACAGGCGCAATGATCGGCGACAAAAGTGCCGAGATTAATGTGGCGGATACGCAGGCCGTAGCGAGGATACGCCTTAACGAGGTATTTTGCTGTCGCTTTTGAAGAAGCAATCAGAGCCATGCAGTGGCTCGACCTTATCAGGGGTTTGAAGAACTTTCGACCCGGGCGATTGAACGTAACGACATAGGGAATGTTAAGTTGATCGGACAGATAGCGGACCAGGCGTATCTTTCCGCCGCCAAAACAATGCAACACCGTGGGCTTGAATTTCTCAAGTCGTTCGAGCAGGACCATCCTGTTCTGCCGCCAGAACAAAGGCGTACGTATCATGGGATAGCCTATAAACTCAACCGACGGACAAGACACGGAACTTGTTCCAACATCCGGCGGATAGACAAACGCCGCGGGGTGGGGGGCGTCTGCAAGGGCGACAAGAAAGTGTGTCAAACTCGCCGCATAATCTCTAAAGCTGCACCTGTCGACAAGCACAACGGGTCTGATCGCCTCTTTCGGGTCTTTGTCAACTGCGACCAAATTTGTCTGTGAATCGGGCATAAAACTCTCCGACTCCTGCCGGCTGTCTGATTTCGCCCGGCCGCTCCGGACGCACCAGGACGCCGATACCAGCGATTTCGGTGGGGTCTGCCACACACAACAGACTATTCTATCTGGAACAAGAAGCGATGACCACCTAAAAATACGGGTAATAACAGATCGGCGTTCGTCGCCCATGTTGCTCAATAGGGGGTGTGGCAAGCAGATATAACAGTGATTTGTTAGAAAAACAACCCCGGCCAGGCAAATATAAAAATCTCTTATTCGCCTCTCAGTGTCTTGAGCATCTGCTGCAGTTTTTCGAGATGACCGGGCTTTAAATGGTAGCTGTGGTCGTCATCGGGGAAAATTCCGTCCCGGATCTGTGCGGCGTATGTCCGGACGGCGTCGGTGACAGCAGGGGAAAGATCGGCATAATTCTTCGAGAATTTGGGCATCGGCCCGACATCAAGACCCAGGATGTCGCTGATTATAAGTATCTGTCCGTCGCAGTCCGGCCCGGAGCCGCAACTTATGACGGGCACGTTGACATGCTGTGTGATTATCCCGGCGACGCGCCGCGCGACACCCTCCAGCAAAAGCACAGCGGCGCCTGCCCGAACCATCTTCTCGGCAAGCAAAATCAACTCAAGTGCAACCTGGGCGGTAGTGCCTTCCGCGCGGAGCCGACCGGTTCGGGCGAGAGTCTGCGGCCTTATCCCGATGTGGGCCATCACCGCCATATTGGCATCGCTAACTGCTTTTACTACATCGAGTTGCGCCTCGGAGGCCTCGATCTTGATCAGTTGTGCGCCCGCCTGCTGGACAAACCGACCGGCGTTTTTTACCGCCTCATAAATACCCGTGGTGCAGGAAAGAAACGGCATGTCGGCGGCAAGGCAGACATCGGGCGCCCCGCGGCGAACCGCGGCGGTGATTGTGACCATAAAGTCCATTGTCGCAGGCAAGGTCGAGGCGTGTCCGAGGATGACCTGCGCCGCCGAATCCCCCACCAATATCATGTCCACTCCCGCCCCGGCGACCAGGCGGGCGGTTGTATAATCGTAGCAACTGACCGCGACGATCTTACGGTCCTGCCGGCGGGCTTCTATAAGGTCCGATAATGTTATGAGCTTGGCCATCTTCAAATATCCTGAAAAATAAAGTTGCCCAATCAGAATATTCTATGGGCGGGTGGTTATCAAGAAAAAAGACGCCTTGCCAACCGCCATTGGGCCTTGTCGTCGGCATATAGAGGCCCGGCAAGCAGAATTTTTTAAAAATAATTGACTCTGATTAAAAAAATAGTACTATTTTAGTAGACTAAGCCTAAAGTACTGGCCGCATCTGTTCGATATATGGAATAGGAGACGATTTGGTCAGGTTTTGACATGGTCTTATAGTATGGCTTTTCATCACCCTCCTCCGAAGCCAGATTCTGCTTTGTATTGGGATCTGGCTTTTTTAATGCGCCATCAAGGATATATATTTGCCGTTTCGTTGATTACGCCGAACACGTCCTTCAGGAATTCAAACTCCGGTCTCTTGTGCTCCTGAAACTCCGGCGCCGGGCTGTTTCTCAATTCATTGAACTGCTCCATCTCCCTTTCAGTCAGAGGCTCACCCTTGTGAATGTGCGGTGAGAGGAAGACGACAAGCTCGGTGTGTTCTATTTCAATCTTGTCGTTGGAGAACAGGAACCCGACGAGAGGCAAATCGCCCAACAGGGGTATCTTGTCAATTGAGTTTTTGAGGTTTCTGCGACGCAGACCGCCGAGAACGGCCACCTGACCATCGTCCATTAACAGCGTAGTCATGGCCCTTCTTATATCGATTATCGGAGTGGTATTATTGGAGTCCACGCCGGTCCTGCCGGTGTCAACGCTTTGTTGGGGTGAAACTGTAAGCTTGATCCTCTGTTCATCGGTGACCAGGACGCTGACGTCGAGCGTAACCCCGACTTCCTTGAACTCCGTCGTGGTCAACCCTGAACCACCCTCGGTAGAATCGATCAGTTCCGTATACGGTATTTCCTCGACGGTCTGGATGAGTGCGGACTCACCGCTGAGAACCATTATCCTTGGGCTTGCCAGTATCTTAACATCACGGACTTGCTGCAGAGCTTTCACAGAGATATCTATCCCGTTATGCAAAAAGGTGAAATCCATGCCGCTGGCGGCGCCGGCGAGCGTTTGGGTGAAGATATTTCCTTTGCCCCCGGGATGGGCCCAGTCGACACCGATTTCCGTTTCGTCTTCCAATTTGACATCTACGATGACCACCTCGATCATCACCTGCTGAGGGGTCTTGTCGATCTTATTGATTTCGGCGATTATCATTTGAAGTTTCTCGGGGGTATCGCAAACAATGATGGAATTCGTGGCGGAATCAATAGATATCATACCATATTCCGACAAGAGGTTGGTTGCGACCGGCTCGACGCTGTCTGCCTGCAGGAACTTTAGCATCACCATCTGCATGTTCCTGTCGGGAATTATTTCGACAACGGGCTGTTGTTCTAATGTATCGTTCGACGGTCTGACCATTTTCGCAATCAGGGCCTTCTTTGCATCGATAATCGGCCGGACCACCTCGAAAGGATTCTCCTTGCCTACGCTTTCCAGAGTCGTATCGCTGTTGCTTCTTTGAGACGAAGCCGGGGAAATCGGCAGGCAAAAAACGAGTGCCAACACCAACCAAAACACTCTGCTCAGTCGATTTTGTTTATTCATTTTTCTTCTCCGTATCTTCAATCAGGTAAATTGTGATTGTCATTCGGCAATGCAACCGCTCATCTTTCATGTCGTCTAATTCGATAGTCAAATCAGTAATTGCAATTCTCTGCGAATAGCTGTTCAGTTTTGCGAGAAAGTCTATGACGTTCCCATAGGTGCTTGTGAAACTGATTACCGATCGTTTAACAACGATGCCGCTGGCTTCACCTCCATCGCTTTCATGGGAGATCGATTCTGGAGGCATAAACGTCAGTTGATCGAGGTTGCAGTTGGACTGACGGGCAATCGGCTCGAGGTCCAGGAAAAATTCGGCAGCCTGTTTGGCGGTAAAGAAACGACCCTGCACCAGTGCAATTTCGTCATTCAGTTGGCTTGCTTCTTTCCTTTTGGTCACCATCTGGCCCTTGATCACCGTGGTCATTTTGCCGGCATCACCCACCATATTCCCATAGAGTCGTGCGGCGCGAAGATAGGTGGTCTGGGGCGAAACAATCCAGTTGAAGGCCATAAAGCCGACAAGAATGACTACTGAAAGCAAAGCCACAAACTTCGATCTTGGATTAAGTTTTGTTATGCCGGTATTCAAAGTAAGACCTCTATCCTTGATCGGGGGACAACACACAGGTTATGGAATAGGCAACCATACCTTCCACATGGAGATTCTTCTGGGTTTGTGAAACTACGGCGGATTGAATATACAGGGACTTGCCCAGGAGTTCGGTAAAGATATGGATCGACTTAAAAGACGTGGCGTTACCCTGGAGAATAAGGTCGGCGTCGTCACGGTTTGATATGCTGGTTATGTACAGAGAAGCCGGAGTATTCTTCCGAATATCATCCAGTATCTGAGGCCAGAGATATTCTTCTTTGGTTTCGAATATTTCACGCATCCTTTCCTTCTTATTGGAAAGGGATGCAATCTGTATGTTGACATGTCGCTGATCGCTGAGCAGTTGTTCAATGTTGTTTTCGGTGTCGGCGGTTTTTCGCTGCTCCATTACCTTCTGGGTTTGTCCTAAGTGCAGTCTCAGGATTCCGGCAAAGATAAATGTGATTAACAACACGACCGCCGCCATATTCGCCACTACGAGAGCGAATTGCCTGGTGGCTTTCATCTCTTCGGCCTCGAGGGGGGTAAGATTCATGGCCAGATTCATGCCGGAGACTTCTATGTTGCGCATCGCCAGTCCTGCCGCTGTGATCGAGCACTGCTCTATCTTGTCGTTGCCGGCGATAACGGTGTCGTTGTAGAAAGTCCCGGAGGAGCATACGTTTGCGTTCAGCCCAAAGCTCTTCTGCAATGCAAATTCGAGGTCATTGGCTTGAACGGTCGGATTCTCGAGAACGGCCAGAATCTCCCACTTTTCCTCCGCCGAATCGACTTCGATGTCATAGTACTGAATGACCGAATTAATTTCCCGCTCACAGCAATCGATATATGCCTCCTGATCGTCGGCCTCCGAGTCTATTTCAATTGAGCGGACAAAATCCAGCTCGTCTTTTCTGAAAACGCATATTGTCACAACAGAACCGTGGACAAGAGCAATAAGTACGTTAGAGTCGTATCTGTCGCATATTTTTTTATCGTAAACGGCTCTCACCGCGGCTACCGCCGGCGGCTCGATCTCCGTTGCGTCTATACCGGCAATACTGTATGTCTTCAGAAGATTGCCAAGCTTGTCGCGATCGGTTGCGCTGACAAATATGCGGCCCATTTCATTCTGCGACAGCTTCTTGAGCATGCAGAAGTCATGCTCTGACTCCTTGCCCGCCAAGACCGGGGAATGCCGGATCTCGGACTTTATGAACGCATTGATATTGCTCGGGAGATCTTCCGGCAGTTGCATAATCTGGACCAGGACGGGCTTTGCAACGAGTGAAACCACAGCCTGGCGAGCGGAAATCCTGCTTTTCTTGAGCAGACTTCTTATCGCAGCGCCAAGCAGGGCGGGATTGGTGATATTGCCGTTGGTAATCGCCCCGTCGGGGACTTCGGTCTGGCCCTGCCTGAGCAGTTTGACATCGGAGGCGGTCTTCTTAAGCAAAGCCACACTTATCCGATGTTCAGATATATCTATTCCTAATGCTGTTTTTGATTTACGCTTCACTCGTTAATCCTCAAACCATCGATCCGTATTACATAGGGGTCAACTGTCCCAACTGTAACATCGGCTGCGACCCTGGCGACAAAACCCTGCGAAGACGTTCCTGTCGATTCAATTGTCAGACCAGGCAGTTTGCCTGACACTTTGACCGTATAGGAGTGGGAACCGAAAGACTTATCGGTAAAACCACTTTTCCATTTATCATCTGTGCGTATCTTCGACAGTGCGTCGTTAAGGCCTGCTTCGGCAACAGCCATCGCCTGTGAAGCATAAATACAGTTCTGCATAAGCTGTATTTCCTCGGTATTCATCTGGAGCATACCGACGACCAGACTCGAAAGCAGCGCAATGACAAACACCGCTATCAGCATGACAGAACCTTGATTTCTTTTCTTGCATTTCATAGGGCGCATTTTGTTATACTGACACCATCACTCTTGTTGTATTATTCGGCAATATGCAAGGGTAAGGCAACCTAAGTTTGTGCTAATCTCAAGCTGCCGGGGCAGCATGAATATTTACGAAGTTATTATTATGCTGGCGGCTGTATGGCATTATTACCGGGCGTTGCCAATTGCATGTCCGGTTGATCTGACGGGCTCTACCAGTCGTCCTATAATCGTAAACGGGCATGTAAAATTCAATCGGTCTGTTTAAGCCGGCGGCATGGTGGTATTAAGCATCGATATGATATATAACCCTTTAGGGTAAGAACTCGCTGCTTCCACCGCCGGGGTCAGGCTCGGGTGCTATTCCGATTGTTATCATCTGTGATTCCTGTGACGCGGTCAGCGAGAAAGTGCTGGTGCCGCTGTTGCCCCTGCTGGACTGCCTGATATATCCTGCGCCGCCTGAGACCGAACCCCCTCCTCCTCCGCCGCCTGTTGCCGGTGCTATCGCAATTGTAACGGTTCGGTACTGCTCATAACCGTAAAGTGCAAACTTAGATATGCCGCTTGATCCGATTGCGGGCTGCTGCTTGTAACCGGCGCCGCCTGAGCAGGTGCCCCACCAACCAGAACTGCTTTCGTCCATTGTGATAGCTGTGTGGCCGCTCAGACCGGGACTATCGACGCTGACGTCATCGTCGTCAAAACCTCCGATACGGACAATCATACAATTGGCAATGGTAGTAGTTACAGAGGAGCAGTCCGGTGAGCTGGATGCGCCGCCATTGCTCGCACGTTTATGTATTGGCGTTGTCGGGTCATGGCCTGTAAATCGCATTATCCAGCCGTAGGCCTCCTGGCTTCCCGACCAGGTAAACTGATGATTAGGCGATTCTGAGGCGCCGGCCAGTTTCCACCATACACCTAATGTAACATCATTGGACTTATTTTGAAGGCTGATTAATGTCCAACCCTCGCCCCCGGGTGGCGACATCGATGATTTGGTATCACCATCAGTAACAACCGCGGCTATCAAAAGATCTCCCGCGCTTGTACCGGAAGGCTTATTGATAATAACCGATGTGCTGCCGGATGGCCTCTTTCTCTCGGTGAACTGTTCGTATAAGACCTGTCCCATCCCGGTGGAATCGCTGCTGTCCATAGTAATAACCGTATGGCCGGCCAAACCCGGATTGTTCATGGTGATATCGCTACCGTCAAAAGCACCGAGCCGCAGAATGACGGCATCGTCAACGGAGGTCTTTACAGACGGGCTGGTTGGCGAGCTGCTGGACTCTCCCTTTTTTTCATCGACATCAATAGGGTCAGAAATCCTGTGGCCGACGAATCTCATTATCCAGCCGTATGCCTGCTCGTCGCCGGACCAGGTAAACTGATGGGTAGCCGGCTCGGAAGCATCAACATTCTTCCACCATGCGCCTAATGTAACATCAGATGATTGATCCTCAATATCGATCTCTGTCCAGCCCTGCCCTCCCGGAGGCGCAAGCGATGATTTGGTGTTGCCATCAGTAGCAACGGCTGCTATCAAGAGATCATCTTCTTGTGCGCCGGGCGGTGTTGAAATGATCAGCGATGTAGTATCGGAAGCTGCTTTGGCCTCGGTGAATTCACTGCATTTGAGTACTTTGGCAAGTGCTGCGATCTCTGCAGGGCTCAATACACGGTCGTAAATACGAACTCTGTCAAGACAACCGTCAAGACATCGCTCCCCACTTATCTGACGACCGATCTGCATAGTATAAGATGATGTAGGAGCGGTCAAATGAGATTCAGAAAATGAATTCTCCTCTACGCCGTCTAAATATATTCTAATCGTGGAACTATCATAAGTCAGTGCCGCGTGATACCATACATCGGGCAATAAAGTAGTCGTGCCTTCTCCTACATTGTGTCCGCCATCATGCCAAAAAGCTCCGATCTTATTACTGTTAATACCTAAAGCTATTCTTGAGTACCAGTCTGAACGCGGCTGGCTGATAAATCTCTGAGTCAGATAGTTATTTCCAATCGAACCTGCATCATCGGATTTAAACCATGCACTAAACGTCAAACTCGTGGCATAATCGGCTGAAATAGGCGCAAGAATATAATCATTGTAACCGTCAAAGTCGAGAGCACCGCCGAAGATTCCTGTGGTCCATTCATTGCCGGCCATCCTCATCAAAGTGCCGTCGTTGCCTTTACCGCTGCTGTCTGCTGCAGTCAGCCCTTTGGTTTCATCCAGCTCCCACCCTCCTATAAGTCCGAGAACCCTGCTTCCATTTGTACGCAGAAAAACTCGTGATGTGAAGGTTTTGTCCTGACCGAGTGCAGCAGAATTGGTCAGCGTGGTATCCACTTTCACCATGCGGATGAGGTCGGTGTTAGTTAGTGGATAATCTAAATCATTTAAACCATAGCATGTAAATTGCAGAGAGCTTACCGGACCCGCCAAATCACCAAGAGCCCCGACAACGCCGTACTGTACGTATTTGGTCCCGGATATATCGTAGCGGTACGTTTTGCCGTCGCTCGCCTCGAATTCAATAAAGCCGGTCGTAACCGATGGATTGCTTACCGCGGTGATCTTGACTGCCTTGGTCAGATTGTTGCGGATGTGGTCGGACAATACCCTGCCGTTTTGAAGCATCTCGGAGCCGGCCTGCTTGACCGCCCAACTGTTCTGGATGTTCCTAAACTGAGGCAGGATAGCCGCCATAACAACCGCCATGATCGCCATAGCGATTACCATTTCCAGCAAGGTCAGTGCGTCATGCCCGGATATTCCCCGTTTCCCCTTTTGCCCGATGTCTTTCATTCTGACAAGCCTCCTATATGGACACATATCAATTACCATCTCCTGGCGATAAGTGTCTCAAGAGTAACAAGAACTTCGCCTCCTCCGAGAGCATTGTTGCCGTTGGCGTCATATCCCACCGCCACGGCGATGCTTCGCAGGTTGGCGTTAACAGCGCCATCCTTGACGGCGCAAAGGTACGAGCCGTCTAATGACTTGTTGTTCTCAGTGAAATTGTTGGTGTAATCGTAGACCGACCGCGCCTTTATCTCATCGAGTTTTGCCTGGGCAAGAGTGAGACTTCTGGTCTTGCGCTCAATAGTTACGGAGTGAACGTGAACACTGGTCAGGCCCTTTAGAATCGGGACTATCGCAGTCATTAAAAGCGCCGAAGCCACAAGCACCTCCGTAAGAGTATAGCCGCTGCGTCCGCTTTGCGTGCGGCGACGGCGGGGAGGTGCTTTTTGCCACTGTGCGCCAATGCGCCTTCCAATTGTCAGTTTTCGACACATTTGACCGTCCCCGTTGCAGATATAATGGTAATGGTGAAGCTTCTTCCCTGTGCGGATACCGTAATCTTCGTGCCCGTGTCGGGTGGAGATATATCCTGATTTCCCATTGGCTTAAAAATGAACCTCGTACCATTTGCGGTGCAGGTTATGTCCGAATCGATTGTCAGGGAGTCAACAATCTTTTTTGTGTCAAGATTCTTTATTTCATATCTGCTGTAAGGCTGCAAGCCTCTCATCTTCATCTCGAAGCCATTTGTGTTGTTGGCGGCGTCGGCTATTGCCAGCCTTCGTGTGCGGCGAAGATCAACCACAATCTTTCGGGCTACAGTGTCGACCTTCTGCTTGGATATGATACCAAAATCCACCCTCGGCATGCTTATTGCGGCAAGTATCCCAATAAACATTACGACGATGATCAACTCAACAAGCGAATAAGCTTTGTGCAGCTTGTTCATCCCGGGCCCCTTAAAACAATAAGGATGGCCACAGCCTCTGACTGCACACCATCCTTATTATGAAAGTCTTCGGGAAAGCAGCCTTAATTTCCCTGTCAGAGCAATTCCTTAGTGGTTGCAAGTGACCCTGTTGTCGGCATTCATCGAGTAAGTCCCGCCGAGCGGGCAAGTGGGCGCGCCATCAGGAAAATACGTCGTACTGCCCGTAACATCAGACATGGCCGACGGATAGCTGCCAGTGTCCGCATTGTACATCTCAATGGCGGAATTGATGACATCGACGTTCGTGTCACAGGCATTCTGCTTGGCGTTGTGGGCGCTTTGCGAAATTCGCGGGATCGCAATAGCCGACAAGGCCGCCAAAATCAGAACAACGATCAGCAGCTCGATCAGCGTTACACCGGCTCTTTTCTTTCTCTGTACCATTTTCAGTCCTCTCTCTCTCTTCTAACTAAATGATGTAAACTTCCAGCTTTTCTATCGTCAAGAATCAGGGGGCACTTTCACAGTTTTTTGTGTTTTCTGACTTATTCACCACATCAATGCGCATGCCCTGTCTATTTCACATGTCCCATATAGTCAAACATGGGCAGATACACGCCCAGGAGAATCGTGCCGACTATCGCACCCATCAAAACAGACATTATCGGCTCGATCTTGTTGATCAGGGATTGTATGGTCCTTTCGATATGACTGTCGAGAAATTCGACGCCTTTGCCGAGCATTTCAGGTAAGATGCCCGCTTCTTCGCCTGCCGCGGTGAGTTGCACAATCATTGAAGGGAACAGTGGATATTTTGACATGGGTCCGGCAAGCGAGTTGCCGACCATAACCTCCTCCTTGAGGTTATCGGCGATCTTCTCCATTTCGTAGTTGTTAGCGACGCGTCTGGCAAGTTCAATCGCCTCGACGACGGTTACTCCGGCTTGCGCCATCATGGAAAAGGTCCGGATAAAGCGGCTGACAACAACCATGCGGTTGAGTTTGCCGAATACCGGCATCTTGAGTTTGAATGAATCGAGCTTTTTCTTGACCTGCGGGTTTCGGCAAATACGGCGTATAAGGAAAACTGTAATGCCGATGGCGGGAACGGCGATCATCCAGTAGTGCCTCACTATTTCACTGATGAGGATGAGCATTAGTGTCGGTCCGGGCAGATCGATATGGAGTTGGCTGTACAACTTCTGGAAAACAGGTATGACAAAGATAACCAGGGCCGTAACAATAAGACAGCACATCACACCCACAGCGATGGGGTAGGCGAATGCGCTTCTGACTTTATTCCTCAGTTCGGACTGCTTTTCGAGATAGTCCGCCGCCATCTGAAGTGTTTCAGCCAAACGCCCGCCCTTTTCACCCGCTTCGACCATGCCTAAGAAAAAGTCCGAGAATACGGCACGGTGCTTCTCGAAGGCCTCGGCAAGGCTCAAGCCCGTATCCACATGCTCCCTGATATCTGTGATGATCGATTTCAACGCGGAATTTTCGGCCTGACCTTCAAACGTCTCCAGACATCTTACTATCGAAAGCCCGGCGCCGTACATGCCGGCAAACTCAAAAGCAAAAGCCACGATGTCGGCCTGCTTGACCTTCCTTTTCCTTCCGCCGCCGGTCTTGCGCTGACAGTGGGCCTTGACGAGACTGTAGCCCATCTTGGACAACTCATGGCGGAGATCCTTTGTCGATTCCACATCTGTGTAAACACCGGTAAACTCGCTGCCGGTGGAATCTTTCGCTACGTATTCAAATACAGCCATCAGTCCTCTTTCATATTAACCACACGGGCAATCTCTTCAAGAGTCGTACTGCCTTCCAGTATCCGTTCAATCCCCTTCATCCTGAGTGTCTTCATCCCCTGGGCCATCGCACATGCTTTCAATTGGTCGTTTGAGACGCCTTCGACAATCATATTTCTGAGTGTCGAATCCATTTCAAATATCTCAAAGAGGCCTTCTCGACCACGATATCCGGTTCCGCGACACGATTCACACCCTTTCCCTTTGTAGAATTGGGCGTTGCGATGCTTACCGGCGCCGTCTTCAAAGAGCATGGCAAGGTCCTGCGGCGTCGGCTTATAGGGCTCTTTGCATTTCAGACAGATGGTTCTGGCAAGTCTTTGAGCCATTACTCCCAACAGCGCCGAAGACACCTGGAAGGGCGCTATGCCGAGATTCACAAGACGTGATACGGCGCCCACCGCATCATTGGTATGAAGGGTGCTGAGCACAAGGTGACCGGTAAGAGCTGCGCTTACTGCAATCTCGGCGGTTTCAAGGTCGCGTATTTCGCCGATAAGAACAATATCGGGATCCTGTCGAAGAATACTTCTGAGACTCGATGCGAATGTCATGTTTATCTCAGGCTTCACCTGGATCTGCGTAATGCCGTTGAGGCGATATTCGACGGGATCCTCGACGGTCACAATGTTCTTTTCGGGGGTATTCAGGGCTTGTATCATTGAATAGAGAGTCGTCGTTTTTCCACTGCCGGTCGGCCCGGTCAGGAGGATCATACCGTAAGGTTTTGTTATCAGCGACTGCACCTTGGCGCAATCGGCCTGCGATGTTATTACCTGATCAATCGCCTGGAGACTTTTACTGGAGTCGAGGATTCTAAGGACTATTTTCTCGCCGCCTGTTGAGGGAAGCGACGAAACACGCAGGTCGTAATTCCTGCCGTTGTGATGGATACCCATGTGTCCATCCTGTGGAATTCGGCGTTCGGATATGTCCATATCCGCCAGAATCTTGATATGTGAAATTACCTCACGCTGCGCCGAAACCGGTACTTCAAGGGCGTTAATCATAATGCCGTCGATGCGGTAACGGACGCGCATGTCGGGCTCGTGCGGCTCCAGGTGAATATCGCTGCTCCGGGAGTCAATGCCGCCGGTTATTATCGAATCCACGAGCCTGACTACAGGAGCATCGGCGACGTTGGCGGATTTGCCTCTTTGCTTCCTGACTTTGCTGTCGGCTTCGCCCGAATCCCTCAGGCGCATTGTAACGATGTCCTGCTGAGTTACGCTCTTGACATCGAAATTAGTTTCTATGGCCAGGTTAACCGCCTCACGGGTGGTCGCCAGAGGGACAACCTTGTAGCCGGTCTTTGTCGTTATTGCATCCCGTGCAGCCAGGTTCAGCGGCGAACTCATCGCTACATAGAGCATGCCCTGTTCTATCCGAACCGGGATGAGATTGTGTTGATGTGCAAAATCGTATGAAACCAGGCGAACGGCTACGGGGTCGATCATGTCGGAAACCAGATTGACATATTCTATCCCATTACTCACCGCCGTCAACTTTGTGAGTTGATCATGGTCTACAAGTTCTCGAGTCCTGAGAAGGCTGATCAGACTTTTACCTGATTTGTCCTGTTCGCTGACAAGCTCCCGGACGCCCTGGTCATCAAGGATCTCTTCTTCAAGAAGGACGGATATTACCGGGTCTTGATGCTCCATCTTGCTTGAACTCTCCTTTCAAAACATGCGCACATTTCCATCTGAAACTCAACTATTATCGACATCAGCGATAACGTACTTAATCAACAAAACTCTAAAGATGGCGGCTGGGCCGGTGAATCTTTGACGCCATCGATTGAAAAACACACTATTATGGGACGCAATCGCCGGTGGAAATTCGACCGTAATCAGCCGGCCCGCCGCAAGTCGCCTGAAAACAGAAAATTACATTAAGAGAGCATGAGAAAATATCGATATCCACTCAAGCAAGTCTGTCGTGTGCGGATATGCGTGCGGAACCACGGAAAAGATGACATCGTAGTCGGTCGGATGGAAGAACAGGAAAATGACAGAAGCCACAAATAACGTTTCACTTCAAAAACAAACAGGAACAGGCAGGGATTTACACGGCATGGATCTGTTGAAAAGCCTGGATTTGAGCGGCTTGACCAGGGAAAACCTTGACTGCCGACTCGAGGAGACAATAACCGCCGTGGCCGACTATTTCCAGGCCGACCACGGTTACGTAATGCTAAGAGACGAAGAGGGCAACTTCTGCACGGCTGCCGCGGCAAAGCGCAACGCACAGGACGACGACACCGTAACCGCCGGCAATGCCGTCATCGCCAAAGCCGCACAAACCGGCGCAGCGGTCGCAGTCGCCGACGCAATGAACAACGATCAGTTCCCGGGCGACCCGGATTTTCAGCGATTCAATATCAATTGTGCGCTGTGCGCACCGATAAAAACAACGGCTAATGTGTCAGGACTGATCTACCTGGACAGTACAACACAACGTCGGTGGGACACGTTCCATTTGGAACTGCTGGAAGTCATCGCAGGGTATGCAGCCCTTGCCGTTGAGAGCATACAAGCACAGGAATCCTTCGATGAGAACAAGGGACTGATCGCCGCGGGAAAGGCCACATTGAATCTCTCGCACTCGGTAAAGAACATCCTCCAGATGATAGGCGGCGCCGCCGAAGTTATCGATTTCGGATTGCGAAGCAACCAGATTCACCGTGTCAAGCGAAGCTGGGATATCCTGAAGCCCAATCTGGAGAGGATGCGAAAATACACTCTTGAAATGCTCGACTACAGCAAGGAACGAAAGCTCAACCCCGGACCAGCCGATTTTAACAGGGTCATTCAGGGCGCAATCGAATCCCTCAAGAGCCAGCTCAAGACGAAGAATTCCAAGATCAACATCAGGGTCGACCGGAAAATACCCGAAGTCTTCCTCGACGCCGAGCGTATCCACGAGATGGCCCTTAACCTGATCCTTAACGCAATCGATATCGTCGATGACAACAATGGCCTCGTGAGTATCGAGACAAAGTATCATCCGGATGAAGAACGCATCTCGCTGGCGGTCACCGATAACGGCGAAGGCATATCGGATGAGATGAAAGAAAAGATTTTCACACCGTTCGAATCGGAAAAGAAAGGCCTCGGCACAGGCCTTGGAATGCCCATCGCAAAACAGATCATCGACCAGCACAACGGGACGATAGAAATCGACTCAGAGGTCGGGCAAGGTACAACGTTTACCATTTACCTTCCGGTCGGCTTAATAGAACTATCCGAATAGTTCCACGCGAGCCGACCACAACACCGGATCGCCGTCCGGGCAAGATCAATCGGCCGCGATTTACTTACCTGCTTCTTTTTCGCTTCTCTGCAGTTGGTCCAGCACATTGACAAGCAACCCGGCGGCGCGGCGATTTGTATAATCGCGTCGTGTCTTTTCGAGGGCTTCGGCGGCGGCGTCATAACGCTTTGCCGCAATCAGTTGATAGCCTAACAGCAACTGCAGGTCATTGTCGTCCGGCTTGTCGCCGGCGGCAGCGGTGAGTTGTTCAATCTTGCCTTTGAAGACCTCGGCATCGGGATAGAAATCGGCGCCGAAGAGCACGCCCTGTGTCTTCATGTCCACATGCTGAAGCGCATCGCGGAGCACATCGGCGGCCCGGTCATAATTGCCGTTTGCAAACAGGCTCTGCGTGTAGGCAAAACCCAGAATCGCATTGTCCGCATCAGCGTTGACCGCATCGGCGGCCCGTTTGAGCGCTTCGGGATAATCACCCGCCCTGAACGGTTCGCCGATTCGTTCCAGTTGCTCGTGGACTTTCGCCTCTTCGGCTGCGCGTTGGCGTCCTATCTTCTCGCGAACATCATCGTAAGTGTCAAGCTTGGCGCCTTTGTCATCGTAAGCGGGCCGGTCCTTTTGGTAATACTCGCTCTCATAGCCGGGCCCATAGTAGTAGTACCGCGGGTAGCCCCAATAAAAGCCGAAGTAATACCTGTCATACGGGCTGTAGTAGTAGCCATAGGGATAATAGTAGTAGCTGCCATAGTAAGGATAGTAGTACCGGTGTCGCAACCCGTGCCGACGATAGTGGCGTTCGTATTGGCGGGATCTGTGCTGCTTGCCGAAGCCTGAATGCGGCCTGCGATGCAGTCCATACCCACGGGAACGATTACGCCCGCGAAAGCCCGGACTGCGGCGTCCGCGATGAGACGGGCGAGGGGCGAAACTGCGGCCTCCGCCACGACTGCGTCCACCACTACGGCCAAAACTGCGACCTCCACCACGGCTGCGCCCGCCACCACGACCAACACTGCGACCGTCACCGTGGCCGCGCCCACCGCCAGAGCGACGAACCAGAACTACCTCGCCAACAGGCTCGCTGTTGACGGCAAAACTCACACGCCCATCAGCACCGCCCTTCTCGGCCGAATGCGAAGGCATCGCTGTTGCCGCAAAAAGAAATGGAAACAACGCCGCCAGGACCACTGCAAATATTTTTCTTTTCAAAGTCATTATGCACCTCAATTCTTAGCCGGTTCTCCTCATAAAATCGCTTTCTCCCTACCCGCCACCCCCACCTTATATTACCTACGTATTCCTGTCGGGGCTGTGCTTCTTTGAAACTGAGCCACCCAGACAAAAAAAATCGCAGACAAGCCGAAGCCTGCCCGCGAATTCAATGAGCTTTAGTAAACGTCCTGATATTACTCGATTGTTATTTCCAGTGTTCGTCGAGACAGACCTCGCTGCCGCTATTGCCGGAGGGCCCGGAATCGGCAACGTCCGAAAATCCCGTAGTCACCACGATTGCATTATTTGCAACTTCCCTGTAGGCTGGACGATAGAATGATAGCAGGTATTCTGGTGTTATTAGGAGACTGACATGCTGAGGAACGTAACAACTCTTTGTCTCTTTGTGCTGATCCTGTTTTGTATCGGCTGTAGCGAGCAGGCTAATCTGAACATGTCCGGCAACCACACCATGATCGCCGGTCATGACTGCTCCAAAACACCGGACAGCTTCTTTGATCGCTACCCCGAAAACTGGGAGCATGCGTTGTATCAAAGAGAACTCGCGGCTCGATACGAGACAAGAGAACTGGCAAAGAAGTAACGATCAATTCTGTCGCCAACCCAGGCAATATATCTGTGCCGGCTTAGCAGAGGAGGCGCAGGAAAACCCTATTCCCGTACCAGAAGACGGACGCCCTGTTCGGGCGCCCGTCTTTCTTTTTGTGTATACCGCCAGCCTTTAGAAGATGCCGTAGGTAACTCCTTTTCGGTCGTCGGTTCTAAATGGTGATGCTGGTAGGCCTTCCTTGTTGAAGAGGTTGGGCTCTGCGCTGTTTTCCCATCCGAATCGTACGGCGGCGGGATCTTTTATGTCTTTGCTCGACACCAAAATGTCGTCGCCGTCGATGACTGCGGTTGCGGGGACGAAGTCGCCGTCTTTTGTGGCTATGGTAAAGTACGTCAGTGGGCCGTCCTTTGCGACGAGTCCGCCGCCGATGTGGTCGAACATAATGCGAATCTTGTCGCCTTCGACTTTCATGCATTTATAGATCGGGCCCGAGTAGACAATGTCGGCCTGTCCGTATGTCTTTGCCATCGCTCACAAGGCCAGGCGTTTGCCGACATCCTGCTTGTTCTTTGGATGGATATTGTTGGGGTTGCCGATGTCGGTGGTTACCACCATTCCGGTGTTTGCGGTATTCTTCAAGGTGATCAACTGAGCTTCGCGGATTTCGGGAATCTGGCCTTTGTACGGAGCGATCTGCACGAAGTAGAACGGGAAATCGCCCTGCTTCCAGTCATCACGCCAGTTTTTGATCATAGCGGGAAACAGCGTGCGATACTGATATGACCGGCCTGCGTTGGACTCGCCCTGGTACCAGATAGCACCTTTGATGCGGTAGGGAATCAGCGGTGCGATCATTGCGTTATAAAGACCGCCGGGTGAATGCGACGAACTTTCGGGCTTGCCCGGTGCGCGCGGCTGGCGAGTCGGCTTCTTGCCTTCGGCTTTAGCCTTTTCGGCGGCCTGCTTCCACTCGTC
>JAGHBX010000081.1 GCA_021160785.1 Planctomycetota bacterium
AAAGGTAATGGTCGCTCCGAGTCTTGACCGAGGCTGCAAATTCATTTGCAAAATACTGTGAAGTGGAACTAATTGTTACATTGAACTCACTATGGTAAATCCGGGTGAAATTTCGGGCGCATTTCTGGGCCAGTTTTTTTGTGAAAGTCTCAAGCTCTTCGAGTTCGCTGCTGCTGAAATAGTGGGGCCGGGTCCAATTGTAGTCATAAGCGTCTATGTTGGACTTGGTGTCTTCTTCGGACTCGATGCCAACGGCGGCAAGAAGCTGTTGTACTTTATGCCTGATCGGTTTTTTCTTAACTGAGTTGCTCATTGTATATTGAATTCCTTGATAAGAACTCTCTTGATTTGGGGTTCGGCATCGGGAAAGAGGATTTCATTAAAAGCGTCACATGCCTGCGACTCAATGCGTCTTAAATCGCTGTCATTTTCCATGTCTTCAAGTCTCAGGCTCTTGAGGTAGAGATTAAGCCAATTCGTCAAGAACGGCTCCTTGGCCCCCATAAGCGTTGCGAAATCCTCTTCGCTCAATTTGGGACTCACCTCCAAATTCAACCCTGCTCTTACAAAGCGTTTTGCGCCCGGTTCGTTGGGATTTGCCACAACGGATTTCATTTCCTTGTAGAGCCATGTATCTTTCGAGCCGGCGTCCGGGCCGCTCGGCGTAATTTCCTGCGTTGGCGGGTTTTCTTGAGAAGGATCGGTTGTCGCCGGTGACGAAGATCCGGCAAACAGCCGGCCGAGAACAAAACCAGAACCTGCCATAACAGTTATGAGAACCGCCATTATTATCCATGCCAGAATACCGATTTTGGCTCCGGATTTGGCGGCCTGTTCCTTTGGCTGTTCCTCTGGCTCGCCCTTTGGGTTTTTGTCCTCGTTGTCTGCCATTTTTTTTACCTCAACTGGTTCCGACGGCGGTTATCACGCCAACTGCAAGGCATCCTCCTGACGATAGCGGCGAATTTTACCCCGCAGGGTTCGATCGCTGATGCCTAATATCTTCGCGGCCCTGGTTTTGTTGCCTCCGGTATGGCCTAATGTATCCAGAATTGCCTGTCTCTCCACCTTGTCAAGGGGCAGGCCGGCCAGGCCTGTAAGTGGACTCCGACCGTTGCCGATTGACAAGCTGCTTTCCTGCGCCAGCGGCTGCAATTCATCGAAAAGCCACGAGACATCAGCCATGGACAGTCTCGACCCGGTTCCCAGGATCAATGATGTCAAGACGACATTTCGCAACTGCCGAACATTTCCCGGCCAATGGTATTTTGTAAAAATATCCATCATCGCCGGATCCAGCTCCGCGATGCGGCGTTGTGCTTGTCGTGCATAGATGTTCACGAAATGCCACACGAGGTCCGGCAAATCCTCCGGACGCTGCCTCAGAGACGGCATAATCAGTCTCACGCCGCTGAGACGATAATAAAGGTCCTGGCGAAACCGTCCCTCGGCGACCTCCTGCAATAAGTCTTTGTTGGTAGTACTTATTATTCGAACGTCGACTCGAATGCTGTCGTTTCCTCCGACCCGCTCGAAATCCTGCTGCTCGAGCACTCGCAACAGCTTGGCCTGGAATCTTATGGGGGTCTCCGTGATCTCGTCAAGCAGCAGGGTCCCGCCGTGCGCCATTTCGAACCTCCCTTTGCGCCGGGTATGTGCTCCGGTGAAGGCCCCTTTCTCGTGCCCAAAGAGTTCACTTTCAAGCAATGACTCGGTCAATGCCGCACAGTTCAATCTCACGTATGGACCTTGGGCTCTTTTGCTGCGGTGATGGATGAGAAAGGAAATCAACTCTTTGCCTGTTCCGCTTTCGCCGCCCACCAGGACCGGGGCTGTAGTAGGAGCTATTTTTTTGGCCAGACTAATAGCCTGAGCGAGTTTTGCGCTTTTTCCCACTATTGTAAAGAGAGGCTGATCGCCTTCGTTGGCACAGTCGGCTGCCGAGACGCGGTGATTCGGCAGGAAGGTGTCCAGGATACCTTCTATTCTTTGGCGGCCAAGCGGCTCGATCAGGAAGTCAGAGCAGCCTGCATGGATGGCTTTGACGGCCATATCGAGCATTTGCTGTGAGTCCTGATCTTCTGCATTATCCGCATCGCCTATCATGACGACCGGCATCTCCGGCGAATTCGCCTTGATTTGGCGAACCAGTTTCAATCCATCTTCGGGCCGATTTACCTGGGCGGCGCTGAATACAAGATCATAATTGTTCTTGTCAAAAGAATCACCGACGGTTTTTTTACCGCCGCCGACAATTCCGCGAATTCCTTTGCGCGCCAGAATCTCGAGCAGGAACCGAGTCGATTTCTGGTTGTCGCCAACAATCAACACGTTCGCCACAGGGCTTGTGCTTTGCGATCCACCGCAGGAACGGTCTTTTTGGCAGCTTGCCTTTGTGCTGTCTATCTCGTTTTTATTCACTCGCGGGGCACTCCCTTTCGTCGTTACAAGGTCGGTCATTTGTACTCGGTTATCAGCTTATCCGGCGCATCTTTGACATACCAGCCGACTAATTCGCTCTTGGCTTCGGCCAGGCTCGCCCATGGTGAATCAGGGTAGTCGGCGATCAACTGTTCGTACATCTGTATTGCCGTCGCCGGATCATCTTGGCGCAGACAGTTGCCAGTTTGAAACAACAGCCATGCCGCATCTCGAGCCTGCCCGGCCTCGCCGTCGGTCATACGATTAATAGCTTCCTGGTAGCACTTTGCAGCTTCTTTCAAACAATGACTGCGAAAAAGAATCTCACCCAGTTCAAGAGGATTTTGCAGTTTTTCAGGGTGCTGCGACAGACTCTTGAGCACCTGCAGAGTCTCATCCGACACCGGTTTGTACGGCAGCCTGGGTTCGATTTTGACGGATTCGTCTTTTTGCGGCATTCCTTTGTCGGTCGCAGTCTTATTAGGGTCGGTTTTTCGGATCGGGTCGATGGCAATGAGAGGCGCAGGGGTTTGTTGCCGGGGCCGAAAATCGATGGATCTGACTTCTCTGATTATCCGTTGAAGCTCATTTTTGCTTTCGCGGGTCTTCGTATCCCCTGTGATAGTGATTCTGGCTTGCCACAGTTGGCGGCTGAGGTCGGTTTTCGGGCTCTTTGCGATGAGCGGTGTTGCGCCAATATTAAACGGGTATATGTTCCGCCACAAGCCTTCCGCAGGCACCGGAGCAGTCAATATACAGACGGTCAATACCACAGAGCAAAGCCTAAGACACCAGACCGAACGACTCATCGGTCTCGTGTAATCGCATTGGGCCGGGATTTTGCTTTTCAAACTCATTTCCATTGTCCTAACAGGGCCAATGCCGCACTATCGTAATTCTTCCGTTGATTGTAGGCGGTTGCCAGGAGTTGGAGCGCTTCTTGTTTTATCTGCTCCGGCGGCTCCAGGTCCAGAAGTTGCGAGCAAACCGATATAGCCTGCGAATCCTGTCCGAGTTTCAAACAGATATCGGCCAGGTTAAGGGCGCTTTGGTGCGCCAAAGGTCCGGATTCGGTCAGTACAAGAATTTCAGCCAGTTTCTTTCGGGCAAGATTCAGATCGCCTTTTTCGATGTAGCACTCACTCAGTTCGAAATTTATTTCAGCCGCCAACTGAGAGTCCTGCACATACCTGGCCCTGTCGCCAAGCAGCGCAATGGCTTTATCCACCAGGCCAATTGCCCGAAATACCTTGCTCTTGAGCAGCAATATCCCGACAACTCCCTTCCCGGAAAGGGCCGCCGAATTAACGGCATCGAGCATATCAAGAGCCTTGACGAATTCCCCCCCATGCGTGTACGCTTCAACAAGGACGGAAACGGTCTCGGCATATTGCTCCTTCGAGAACCACACCTGCCCCCCTTCCACCGCAGCTTCCAGGACGTTGCATGCGTCGCTGAACTGTTCCAAAGCTATGTATGCTTTCCCCAAAATGAGGCAGGCCGAATAGAAGTCCTCGCCCCTGGAGTCCCCGGCAACATTAATGTACCGGGTTAACCATTTTGCCGCAGACTTAAAGTCTCCTGTACGATACGAACATTTGCCCACCCCAAGAGCGGCGGCGGCTTGCGATTCCGGAGAGGGGTCGAAATTATAAACCTTGCGATACAGCCGCACAGCTTCGTCTTCAAGCCCAATCATGGCGCTTGCATCTGCAAGTTGGCGGCAGGCATTTGCGGCGATCTCCGAATCCGGATACTGCTCGACGAGTTGCTTCAAATCCAGGCGTCCGCCGGAGTAATTACGAACGCCTATTTTCAATCTGGCTGATTGTAATAAAGCATGCGGCGCCAAAGCTGACCGTGCAAAGCGATTAACCAGTAGTTTGTATTCGGCTATGGCTTCGGTATGTTGGCCTTTCTGGCTGTGCAAAAGCCCAAGGGCAAAGTGAACATTTTCAAGGCGTTTATCGGTCGGAAACCTGAGAAGGAAACTGTGCCACAGAGAAACAGCCTCCTCGCCAAGAAAGGATATTTGTTCGGACGCATCGGAGTACCTGGCAGGATTGAAAGCATTCAGGGCATCATCTTTCTCGATTCGTGTCAGCAAACCGGCACAACCGGCGGCAACTACGGCAAATTGCCGTGTTGTTGCCGACGGCAGATACAAATAGACCGGTCGCCTGCATAACCCGAATTCGTCGGCAGTTAAATCCCAGTGCAGGTCGACGCCCGCGTTGGCAGCAAACCTGGTCAGGAGTTCCTCGACGGGCGCGCCGCTGCAGGTCACATCATAGCGAGTCAACCCGTCGGCCTGCTTGAATCGCCGAATCTGAGGGCCAAGGATCCCGATACTCAGTCGCTGGGCGCCCGATTTCAGAAGGCTCCGCAATTGCGTCTCGTCAAAACCCATGAAAGGTTCGTTCGCCGGGCGAACGCTGCCCCACAGAGCCTCGGGCAGGTCTTTGTCGGCATCACTGAGGGACAGGGCTTTTCTTGTCACCGCCTCGGCGGCCAGAAAGTAACAATCTCGCTTCAGAGCCATAGCCCTGTCTTTGCCAAGGTCTATCGCACCAATCAGGGCAATGGCCTGAAAAGCTTTCGTTTGCGCATCGAGATATCGTTTGTTGTGCATTTCCAGCAAACTGCAGTGGTAGCCGGCAAGTACTCTTACGGCGGGAGAGTTACTTTCGAGGACTCTCTTGAGCAAGCGATCGGCTTCGGCGTAATCGGCGCTTCTTAACTTACATAAGGCTATCTGCAGTTGCAGAAAATCCCTCATTAAGTCTTCTTTGGGATTTGCCGCAAGGCTGTCGTGCAGTTTCTCGTAAGCAATCGCAGCCCGGTCATAGTCTTGGCTAAGGTACAGAGCCTGAGCAATCTGCAAAGACACCGCCCCCAGCGGCTCAACCGTCGAGTCCGGTTCGGGTATATAGCGGGTTTCTGTTATTGGGGACTCGGCAGTGAGTGATCCGGAAGCCCCTGTTTTGCCGGTGTCAGGGACCATCTGGTCGACAGATTCCAGCGGCAAACGGACAACAGATGGCGCCGGCGGGCGCGAAAGAACGTACACCAGCATTGCCACAATCAGAATAATTGCGGCAGCAAGGGTTTTCTGGACGAAAGAGAATCGCTTGTGTCCGGTTGCCTTCCCTGGCATTGAACCTGCACCAGGAGATCGCCACCTACCGCCGGGCTGGGTCTCTCTCAAAGTTCTGTAGAAATCCTCGTCTCCGGCAAAAACCTGTTGTGTCGTGAGTTCTTCGTAGATCGGGCCGGCGAATAGTTCGCTGTCAGGAGGTGCGTTGGCAACATCCTCCGGCGCCGGCCCTCCATGAGAAAGGTTGTCATCGGTTTTTTGCCATCTGGTGGTCGTGGCGCGAATATTCTTGATCCTTTCGCTCCACGCACGGCTCAAAGACCCGACATGTGTTTTCTCATTCTCATTTGCCATGTGTCATCTCATCCGACTTTTAGTCTAAACGCGATATCTTCCATCCAATGCAGGGCGCATTTTCGAACATAGTTCTATATATGAGCAATAATTGTGCCAGTCTCCTCTAAATGGGATGCGGCAGGGGGGTTTAGGGCTTTTTGGCCGTTAAATTGGCCTTTTGGCCCTGAAAATGATACACGGCTTTTGAGAAAGTGTTGCGATTTTATACGACCCGGCAACTTCCCTGACACCAACCGGTCCACACTCGACGCCGGATACACCTCGTCAAATTCGTCCCGGAAAGATTTTCCGCCAACTCAGGAAGGTTTGTCCCCCGGACGCCTTTTCCTGAAGGACAATTGACGGGCCGCTGAAATCCTGACTTTTTTTAACCTCTGCTGTATCAAGCACTTACGTTTTCAGAGGGCAAAATATATCCTAACATGGCACGGCGGTTGCTTATTCCTTTGTCCGTTGCCCGATTTGGGCAGTATTTTGAGCAATATGGCTTGATTGTAAGACTTTTTGGAAAGATGGGTAACTTATGAGCGTGTCATCAGTAGCATCGGCAAGCAAAATCCAGATGGATTACATGAAACTTCTTGTTACGCAGTTGCAGAACCAGAATCCATTGGAACCGATGGATAACCAGGAGATGGCTTCTCAACTGACGCAGTTCTCGCAGTTAGAGCAGTTGGAATCGATGAGTTCGAGCTTTTCAGAAGTTCTTGACACAACCCAGCGTAACTACGCCACTTCATTGATAGGGAAAGATGTTTCATTTCTTGCAGAAACAGAACCGGGCGTTACAGGTATTGTGGATGCCACGGTGAACGAGGTTCATAAGAACACCGACGGCCAAATCGTCTTGACGGCCGGCGAATTTATTCTCACGTTGAATGGCATTATATCTGTAAAGAGCTAATGTCGCATTCGGATTCTAAATAGACAAAAGGCATAGCAGGAGAGACAGAAATGAGTTTTGCATTATCGACAGGAGTTTCGGGACTGCAGGCCCACCAGAAAATGCTCGACATTGCGGGTAACAACCTTGCCAATGTCAACGCCACCGCTTTCAAGGCGAGCAGGATAACATTTTCAGAGCTACTCAGCGAGACAATAAAGAAGGCATCTCAGCCGACCTCGGGCGTAGGTGGTACGAACCCTCAGCAGATGGGCAGCGGCGTCGGAGTATCGGGTATATCTCCGCTTATGACACAGGGCAATATCGTAAGTACGGGTAATCCCCTGGATATGGCGGTAGAAGGAGAAGGTTATTTTGTACTAAGTGACGGTTCGCAGGATATATATACGCGGGCAGGGACCTTTGCGGTGGATGCAAACTCGAATCTGGTGGAACCGTCTACAGGCTATATAGTTCAGCGTGTCGGGGCGACCGGTGAAAGTGACGGTTTTCAGACAGCCGGCGACAGCAATATCAGTGTGCCTTATGATGTGGCGATGGCGGCAAATGCTACCACTTCGATAACGGTGGCCGGTAATCTGAGTTCTGACACGGTACTTGCCGACATCCAGACAAACGTATTGAGATCCGATATAACATTTACCACAAGTAGCGGCACAACCGCTTCCGGGGACACAGACCTTGATGATCTGGATCAGTTTACTGCCAACGGGGGGACGCCAACCGGTGTAATTACAGTATCCGGATTCAATCATGACGGGACAGCCCTGACGGACGGCGCCGGTGATCTTGACCTTACTATTACTGCGGCCACCGATTTAGATGCGCTTGTTACTCATATAAACACAGTACTCTCAGATGCTGCAAACGACAATGCTGACGGAACTGTAGATGTAGCAACTTTGTCTAATGGACGAATAGTGATCACTGACGGTTCCAGTGGGTACAGCAGATCTGATATAAAACTGACATATACGGCCGCCGGCAATGAAACACTGACAATGCCGGGATATTTTGAAATAGCGACGGTGGGAGGTGAAGAGGTCAAGAACATCAATATTACAGTTTATGACTCTCTGGGTGGGGCACACACCCTCTCTGGTGCATTTGTGCGGACAAGTGCGGACAATACGTGGGATATGATGCTGACCTCGATTTCAGGTGATATCAACACGATAGATATATCCGGCCTGAGTGATCGTCGGATCAGGGATATAGAATTTGATGCAACCGTTGGTTCTTACACAGGCTTGAATGCGACAACCGGTGATACCGCCACGTTTGAAGTAACGTTTGCTCATGATACAGCGAATCCCCAAACCATTACGATAGACCTGGGTACATCAGGTCAGTTCAACGGCCTGACACAGTTTGCCGGGAATTCCACAGCGGTCGCAAGAGAACAGGATGGCTATGAGGCCGGCAGTCTTTCATCGGTCTCGGTCAATAATGCAGGGACACTCATCGGTGCTTTCTCAAATGGTATTAAGAAGGATATTGCTATTATGCGGATAGCATTGTTCCAGAATACTTCAGGCCTGGAAAGTGTCGGCGGCGGATATTTCATTCCTTCGGCCAACTCGGGTGAGGCGGTGGCCACGGAGGCGCTGACCGGCGGCGCCGGCTCGATTCACGGCGGTTCACTGGAAAAATCCAATGCCGATGTGGCGACCGAGTTTGTCAATATGATCCAGGCCCAAAACGGTTTCCAGGCCAACGCCAGGACTATCCGGGTTGCCAATGAGATACTCAGAGAACTAACTAATCTTATCAGGTAACAGGTTTGGGACAAGTTAATGGTAACACCGTCTGCAATAACAGGATGTTTTAATACAGTTATCCTGGCCCTGACACCGCTGGAGCGCTGGTCGGCTGCAAGGGATGGCAGCGGTAATGCTGTGACGGACCGTTGGTTTATTGTCGTTGGCATAATTGCCATACTGTTATTAACAGCCCTGCTTTTTGTGGTCAGCTTCACTCGAAACCGGAGGGAACGAAAGGCCGGTGATCAATTGTACAGCGAGTATGCGGACAAAAGAGGCCTCACCGTCCGTGAGCGTCAAATCCTCCTTGAGATCGCAGGTAAGGCGGGATTGAAGCGAAACGAATCTGTTTTCACGCTCGCCGTCGCTTTTGACCGGGGCGCCGCCAAAATGATAAAGGAGAGTTTCGCCGATCCTCATGCAAGGGAGGGAGCCGGACAGTTGAAAGCCGAGTTGTCTTTTCTTCGTGAAAAACTCGGGCTCAGGAAACCGACGAGTTCTTCAGCAGGCCCTCTGGCAACGTCAATGGACCTGAGCAGCAGAACGATAGCGGTAGGCAAGAAGGTTCGTATAACACGCCGAAAACCGCCTGGTTCCGATCATATTGAGTCGATCGTTGTACAAAACACTGATGACGGGTTGTCAATTAAGCTGGAAACGCCTGTGAGAATCACTTTTGGCGAGTCCTGGTGCGTACGTTATGATGTTGGCTCGTCGGTTCAGGAATTTGACACTGCTATAGTCAGTTATGACGGCGACGTGCTGGTCTTGAACCATAGCGAAAACGTCAGATTTGTCAATCGACGGCGTTTCCTGCGTGTGTCGGTGCAAAGGCCGGCGTTGATCGCAAATTTCCCTTTCGCACAGACACTTGCCGACTCCGACACCGGCGACAGAGACGTGCCTGCGGCGAACGCTCATTCGGCGCAAGCTTCTGTTCTCTTGTTGGGGCTGCCGGAGTTTGTCCCGGCGGTGGTTACTGAATTGGCCGGACCCGGTCTCCGGATAGAGTCATCGCTCGAGGTAACGACAGGCCAGAGAGTCCTGGTAGTTTTCGATTTGGATCATGATTACGATTCAATTCCAACGAATTCGGATAGCCGGCAGCTTGCACATAAGATAGTGGAGGATATTGGCATAGTCAGACACGTCAGATCCATCAAGGATGGATTCTCAATGGCAGTTGAATTAACAGGCTTGAGCGACTCAAACATTAGTGAGCTGACCCGTGTCGCCAATGCTGCTTCGCTGACCGTCGACGACAAATACAGGAATATCCCGACTTCCGGAGATGCAGTGGAAAGTGTCCCGGAAAGTGTTATTGCTTAAGGATTAGTAATGCCAGAAATTGCAGCTCAAACCAGCGTGGCGATCAGTGGATTAACACGGGAATATGACATTATTGCTCACAATCTGGCTAATGTTGGCACCGTCGGGTATAAACGCAGATGCAACACCTTTTCAGAATCCCTGGCGAGTCAAGGCGCCGGGACAAAAGCCGTTTCCGCCGACGGAAGTGAGTTGTATTCAACTTTCGATTTTACGCAGGGCAGCCTTGTCGAGACCGGCCGGAAGATGGATTTTGCTTTATGCGGCAAGGGTTTCTTTGTGATAGAGACGCCGCAGGGGCCGCTTTATACCCGCAATGGAATGTTTCGCCTGAACGAAAACGGACAGATAGTGGACTCGATGGGAAGGACTGTGGCGGGCCAATCAGGGCCTATCTCCATCCCATCCGGCGCAGGGCTTTCGCAGATAAGCGTTTCAGCGGACGGCGAGATAACTGCGGCGGGGGCATCGGCAGGAAAATTCAGACTGGTGGATTTCAAGGACAATGAAAGCGAGCTTATTGCCGACGGCTTCAGTTGTTTCCAGTCGCCGGAAAATATGGAGCCCGAGCCGCCCGAGAATCTGATCGTCAAGCAGGGCGCTTACGAAGGCTCCAATGTTCAAATGGTGGAAGAGCTGGTGGATATGATAATGGTAAGCAGACTCTATGCGGCGAATATGAAATTCATGTCCGCCGGCAAGGAAACTTCAAAGAGTCTTTTGAGCCTCGCTATGGGCTGAAGAATTGGTCGATAGTGAATGAGAATTTGCAGCCTTCACACTGAAAACAAAGGAGAGCAAAATTATGCTGAGAGCTTTTTCCACTGCGGCAACGGGTATGAACGCCCAGCAGATGATGGTGGACGTGACCGCCAACAACCTTGCCAACATCAATACTACGGGATTTAAGCGAAGCCAGATTGATTTCCAGGATTTGCTTTATATCAAGATGAAGGAGGCCGGCGCCGAAGTGGCTTCAGGCGTGAAGTCTCCCGGCGGCATGGAGATAGGAAGCGGCGTTCGCGCGGCATCGACAGTAAAGATTTTCAGCCAGGGCGAACCTGTCAACACCGGCCGAAACCTGGATATAGCTATCATGGGGGACGGTTTCCTTCAGGTAACTTTGCCCAATGGCGATACGAGATACACTCGGTCAGGCGCATTGCAGCAGAACGCCGACGGGCAGTTGGTAAACACCACCGGCTATACCATAGAACCGGCGATTACCATTCCCACTGATGCCGTCGCCGTTGACATCGGCAAAGACGGCAGCGTAAATGTTACCTCGGCTACGGGGACACAATCGGTTATGGGCCCTATTCAATTGGTCAGATTTCCCAACCCGTCAGGTCTTTCCAGCGAGGGCGATAACCTGCTTGCCGAGACAGAGGCAAGCGGCACACCCACCACAGGCACGGCGGGAGCAAATGGTTTCGGGATCATCCAGCCGGGATTCCTGGAAAAGTCCAATGTGCAGATGGTAACCGAGCTTGTCAACCTCATTACCGCACAGAGAGCGTATGAAGTGAGCTCCCGCACAATAAAAGCCGGCGACGAGATGCTCCGAAACGCAATACAGATAGCAAGCTTCTAATATAAGAGATAATCATGCTAAATAGAACAATCTACATTATCCTGACGGTTTTTCTGCTGACGCCTGTCGACAGCGGGGCCGGGATCGAACAAAAAGACTCTCGCCTGCGGATTCATCTGCCGAGAGAGATTACGATCGACGGCAATATTCCGAATCTTGGGCAGGTCGCCATAATACGAGGCAATGAATCTCTCGTGAGCAAGGCGAGCAAAGTTACCCTGGGTCGTATTTCAGTACCAGGCCAGAAGATCGTCGTTGACAGATCGATAGTGCTGAGCAGATTGGCTTACAATGGAATCGGCGCATCTCAGGTGACATTTAC
Source organism: Planctomycetota bacterium (assembly GCA_021160785.1). GTDB lineage: Bacteria > Planctomycetota > Phycisphaerae > Sedimentisphaerales > Anaerohalosphaeraceae > B28-G16. Next base: position 11,788 of record JAGHBX010000081.1, read on the forward strand.
CGGCGCAAAAAAATTAACGGTAGGCCGACGGCATCAGATCGTCAAGGGCAGCGCATTCGTCGCCGCGGCCCTGGCATTTTTGAAGAAGAACCTGCCTGACGATTCGATATGCCAACTTGACGCGGTCGGCATGACGAAAGATCTGGTTTTGCCAGGCCAGAGCAAAGATATAAAACTGTCCGCTCGTTTAGTCAAGAGCAGCGTAAGAGACCTGGGCAAGGTTCGGATCACCGCACTTTGCGACGGCAAGGAGACAGGACTGCGTGATCTGACTTTTCGGTTCAAGTACAACAGCCGCAGATCGGTTGCACGGGTTGACATTGTGCCGGGTACAGTCATTAGTCCGGAGAATGTCAAGGTCGAAAAGGTCATATCGAACTATCCCGAGGCTGCCAGCTGGGCATCGCCTTATGGTCTTGTCGCCAGGCGTTTGCTTCCGGCGAAAACCGTTATTCGGCCGGGCATGACAGGTCCGGTCAGGCCGAAGGTTTTGGTTAAACGCAATCAAAATGTCGTTATCAAGGTCAACATGTTCGGGCTTTTGGTTACTGTCAACGGTAAAACCATGCAGGAGGGAAGACTCGGTGAATACATAAAGGTGCAGAATACCGACTCGCAGCGAGTAATACTGGCCAGAGTCAATGAAGACGGCAGCGTGGAACCTGTTTTATAGAAGGAATAAAAATGAGCAATAGAACAATCTCATCGGTTATCGTAATTTGTCTTGTTCTTGGTTTTGGGACCTGCCTGCAGGCGGATTCCATCTGGTCCAGGAGGGATGAAAGCAAGAAAAATGTGTACGCCGACGACAAGGCCCGCCATGTGGGCGACATCCTCACCGTTTTGATCATCGAGGAAAGCACGGTTGACAACAAGGCGAAAAGAACCTTGAGCAAAGAAACCAGCCGCAGCGCCAACTTCAACGGAGAAGTATCGTTAGAGCATATTCTGCCTTCGGTGCCTGGCCTCAATCTGGGTGGCGGCACAAAGTACACCAACACATTAGACGGCAAAGCCGACTACAAAGACGAACGCGAATTCACCGATTCGATCAGCGTGGTAGTCATGGATATTATGCCAAACGGCAATCTTGTGGTGTCCGGAACCCGCGACCGCAAAATCGCGGGAGATATACAGATAATAGAGGTGAGCGGCATAATAAGGCCAAATGATATTGCCTTTAATAACACCATCGCCAGCGCGCAGATTGCCAACTTCAGCATCGTCAGCCGGAACAAAGGTGTCGCAGCTCCATATACCAGGCCAAACTGGCTGGGAAAAATATTTGACGCTATCTGGCCGTTCTGAATCCGGCGCCAAATGGAAATGTTATATAACCGATTTGAAAGCGTAAACTCATGAAATTCCGATTCATTCTTCTGCTCATAATCCTGTCAGGTTTGGCTCAGGTCGGACAATGCGAGCGTATCAAGGACATCGTTGATATCCAGGGGATTCGCGGCAACCCGCTTACCGGCATTGGACTCGTCACAGGTTTGACTAATACCGGCGACACCTCCCTGCCGTCCCAGCAGATGCTGGTGAATCTCCTGAAAGATTACGGGCTGGTTCTTTCTCCTTCCGATTTCAGCGGCGGCAATGTCGCCCTTGTAATTGTAACAGCGGACCTGGGCCCTTTCGCCCGCCGGGGATCGCGTATTGATGTTGTTGTTTCTTCCATAGGCAACGCCAAGAGCCTTCAAGGAGGTACACTTTTACCTACACCTTTGAAGGGTCTTGACGGCGTAGGGCTTGACGGGCAGGTCTATGCCGTTGCCCAGGGAGCGGTTTCACTCGCCGGCTGGACAGTGTCCGGCGACAAGGCTTCGATTACTAAGAACCATCAGACGGTCGGTCGGATACCCGGCGGTGCAACGGTTGAAAAAGAAGAATTAGCCACTTATATCGAAACTCTTTCGGACCGGAGATTCATCACACTCAATCTTAGAAATGTGGATTTTTCAACTGCCGAACAAATCGCCAAAAGCATTAATCAGATTTATCCCGGCAGTGCGGCGGCGGTTGACGGCGGCACTATCAGCGTCATGGTGCCCGAGAATATCAGCCAGGCAGCCATAGCGGGCTTTATTGACGCCATCACAAAACCCGATGTGAAGGTGGATGTTCCCGCAATAGTGGTTATTAACGAACGCACCGGTACGATTGTAGCAGGTGAAACCGTCGGGATATCGTCCATGGCGATTTCCCAGGGCAGCCTGGTTGTTACAATCAAAGAAATGGAAAATGTCTCTCAGCCGACAGCGCCGTTCTCCGATGCAGGCTCGACGGCAATCACAAAGGACACGGCCATCTCGGTTGAGGAGCCGGTCGGGCATCTTATCCCTATCGACCGCGTGGTTACCGTTGCAGATCTTGCCAAGGCTCTTAACGCCATAGGAGCATCGCCGAGCGACCTGATAGCAATATTTCACGCCTTGAAAAAGGCCGGCGCTCTTCAGGCCAGGCTGGAAACAATGTAGGAGAATCGTCATGGATAGCGCCGGATTGATTTTGACCGAAGCGGTTTCACAGCCGATTGCGCTGGAAACGATTAAAATAACAGATGCTGCTTCCCAAGCCAAAAAGAAGCAGGCCGCCAAAGATTTTGAGTCCGTTTTCATTGCTAAATTGCTCGATGAAATGAAAAATACCATCGGCGACTGGGGCTTTGAGGAAGATGCCGCTTCCAAACAGACCGAGGGGCTATTCTGGTTATACCTGGCTCGCGATGTTGCAGATAAGGGCGGCATCGGCATGGCAAAGGACGTATACCGGTTTTTGGCCGATTCGGAAAACAACAACCCACCGGCGGAATTACTGGATAAAAGTTTATGAGCAACTCGGCGATCAAAATAGAGGATGCAGTTGATAAGCTGCTGGGCGTTCTTGACGAGGATGTCCGGCACATACGCAAAAGCCTGTCGAGACTGGATGATCTGCGTCATTCGGTTATCAAGCGGGACGATGCTTCTCTGCACCAGTTGCTCGAAGACGCCCAGTCCGAATCCGGCAGCTACAAGAACAGAGCAGCCAGGCGTCGACTGCTGCGGGAAGAACTGGCGGTTGCCCTGGGGTGTGCACCCGGGCAGATGACGTTATCCAGACTCGAAGCGGAGTTGTCCGGAGCCCGGAAAGCCCAGGTGTCCGAAAGAAAGATGACACTGCAAACCCTGATCGACAGGCTCCGGACAGAACATACAGGCACAATGATGCTTTTGTCGGATTGCGCCAGGTTCAACGGCATGCTCTTAAAGAGTGTTCTCCAACTCGGCCAAACAGGGGGAATTACATACAGTCCGCGAGGATCCGTCCAGCGTCAAATCAATACGGCCTTTGTGGATTCGCAGTTTTAGAAAATTATAGTTTGAGTGGATTCGAGAGATGGCGAATTTTAACATAGGTCTTACCGGTCTTGACGCCGCCCAGAAGGCGCTGGATATAATCGGCAATAATATTGCAAATTCAGCCACCGAAGGATACCACCGCCAGAGAATTGACCTCACCCCGGCCTATTCATCGCAACAGGATACCACTTTGCTTGGCGGAGGCGTCAATGTCAAAGGCATAACAAGGATGATCGATAGTCTTTTAGAGAAGGAGATACTTCGGCAGCAGTCGGTGCTGGAGCAGGTTTCGCAGGAATTCGGCACACTGCGCACGGTTGAAAACACATTGGGAGAGCTTTCCACAGAAGACAGCGGTTTGAACGCAACGATCGACAGGTTTTTCAATTCACTCCAGGATCTTACTGCTCATCCGGACGAAACCATCTGGCAAAATCAGGTTGTCAGCGATGCACAAGCCATGGCCGGTGAGTTCAGGGCAATAGGTGAATTCCTGACCGCGCTGGAAGCTCGAATTGGATTGGAAGCCGATAATGCTATTGACTCTGTCAACATTCTGACGGACCAGATTGCCAAACTCAACGACAAGATAGAAACGATTGAGATGGCGGGTGGGCAGGCCAACAACATGAGGGACCAAAGGGACCGGTCTATATCGGATCTGTCGGAATTAATCGGCATCCAGACACTTGCAAGAGAACATGGTGTGGTGGATGTAAGTGTTGGCGGGATACCGTTGGTAATTGGCTCTTCCGCCACTGAATTGGAGGCGGGTTTGAACGAAAATGGCGTCATGGCCATTTCTATCGCAGGTGCATTAAATTATACCACGAATGTGCAGGGTGGAAAAATCGGCGGATTGTTCTCACTGAAGAACGAGCTTATATCCGATATTCACAACAACCTGGACTCCCTTGCCACTGCAATCATACAACAGATTAATCAATACCATGTTCAGGGTGTGGGCTCGGAAGGTTCTTTCACCAGCTTAACGGGGCGGGCGAGTGCAAGTGGAGATTTGACGGATATCAGCAATGTAACCGCCGGCAGTATATTCGTAAGAGTAACCAATACCGCCACGGGCGCGATAACACGAACCGAAATCACTGTTGATCCGAATAACGCCGCAGATAACGATTCATTAAGTGATATAGCAACCGATCTTTCACTCATTACCGGCCTGACCGCTTCTGTCAATTCCTCAAATCAACTGACCATCACAGCAGCGACGGGCTATAAATACGACTTTCTTCCAGCCGTGTTGTCGGCACCTGTAGCGGCTGACATCAGCTTCACCGGCTCATCGGATCCGACTGTAAGTGCATCGGGTATCTATACAGGCAGTTCAAACGATACTTTGACATTTACCGTCGCCGGAACCGGTAATGTCGGCGTCGATACCCTTGCGGTTACAGTAACCGACAGCGCCTCAAATATAATCTCCACAATCAATATCGGCTCAGGATATGCGGCGGGCGAGCCAATCGTTATCGGCAGTACCGGGATCAAAATAGCTCTCGGCACCGGAGATCTGGTTGCCGGGGATTCTTTCAGTCTCGACGTGTTTGCAGACACGGATACTTCGGGAGTATTATCAGCGGCTGGAATCAATACTTTCTTTTCCGGCGCCGGCGCTGAGGATATGACAGTTTCGGCGGATATAATCGCCGATCCTAAGCGGGTGGCGACTGCCCTTGGAGCGGAGATGGTCGACAATGCAAATGCCGTACGAATGGCGAATGTCAGGGATGCGGCTGTCACCGCTTTGGGCGGGCTGACATGTGGAGAATACTATCGCCAACTGGTTACCGATACCGGCCAACAACTCTCGCTCAAACAAATGAGACAGGATAATCTTGAGGTTATGCTGCTGAATCTTGCAAACCAGCAAGCAGAAACAAGCGGAGTCGACATCAACGACGAGGCAGCCCAACTACTGGTTTTTGAACAAATGTTCCAGGCGATGGCCAAATACATGAACACAATTAACGCATCAGTAAGAGAAATTATGGATCTGCTATAAGCAATCCGATTTATTCCAGGGAACGCTATGAGCGGAATACTAAGTAATGTCCACGGCAATATCAGCTTTGCTTTGAATCTGCACTACGAGGCGATGGCTCGACTGCAGGAACAGGCGTATACCGGCTCGCGGATAAATCGAGCTTCAGACGAGCCTTCCACCGCTTATCAGGTTTTAGGACTAAACTCCCAAAGAAGAACTCTTGGCAATTATATGGATAATATAGCAAGTGCCATGAGTACACTCGATATAGCCTCGGAGGCTGTTTCGAATATGGTAGAATCCATTTCAGAAGCAAAAGTAGTTTTGGCGAGCGTCACCGATACCGGCGGGACAATTGCACAATCCATATATCCGCAGACGATCAATGATCTTTTAGAAAACCTGGTTTTATCCGCTAACTGGCAGCATAAGAGGCAGTATCTTTTTGGGGGAAGCGATACGAACTCGGCGCCGTATGCGGTAACACGTGACAGTGAAGGGAACATCACTGAGGTAACTTACCAGGGCAGTCTCGATGACAGGAACAGCGAAGTAGCTCCGAATGTGGAATCAAGCGCTTTTTATGTAGGTGATGATATCTTTCGTTCGAATAATCGCGGCGACCCGGAATTTGTTCTGGATAATACGGGCGCCGCAGCGGGAACCGGGACTTCAAGTGTCACCGGTTATACATGGCTGACGGTAGCCGCGGCGGTAAACGAACAGCAAACGATTACAATCACAGGAGGGCCGCCAACCTCTGGCAATATCAACATAGCATTTGGCGGCGACAACATTGACGTTGCTTTCAACGCCAGCGCTAACGATGTCAGGCTTGCGCTGGAAGGTCTGTCCTCGATTGGCGCCGGAGATGTAACTGTTACGGGAACTTCTTTTACGGGCGCCAACGGGCTTACCATCGAATTCGCCGGCGCACTGGCGCTTACAAATGTCGCAGAGATGGTAGTCACAGATGCGACACTCGATGCCGGTACGCCGGCGATTTCAACGGACCGGGACGGAGGGATGCAGCTTTCCATTGACGGCGGAACGGCGGTTGGTATCCCCATCGGCGATAAAACCAACGTGGCCGTGACAAATCCGGACGGAAAGGTTCTGTATGTTGACGCTACAAACATAACCAGTACCGGTGTAGACCTGGTAAATGTACCCGGAACTCACGACCTGTTCAACACACTTGTTACCATCCGGGATATACTTAAAAATGCAAACGGCACATTTACCTCCGGTCAATTGAACGCGATGAGAGACAATTCGACCGAAGCACTGGAAGAGGTCAGCGGTCTCTTGTCAGAAATAACAGTCAATATGGGAACCAGGATCGGGTTTTTGGATACTATCAAGAACAATCTTGAAGATATGAAGTTCGGCGTCGAAGATGAGGCAACCCTTCTTCAGGAGGCCGATATCGCCCAGGTTGCCATAGATATTTCACGCCGTCAGGCTCTGTACGAAATGTCATTGTCAGTGGCGGGAAGACTTATGTCCGTGTCTCTCCTGGATTTCATTCGTTAGTTCCTCTTGCCCAGGGGCAAAATCTCTTTGGTTGAAGCAGTGATGTGAAACAGCAGGAGTTTGATACCGTGAACAAAGATGGACAGATGCGTCTTTTGGATGACCTGCAGGGTCTGCTGGAAAAGCAAATAGAAATGGCCCGGAGAGGCAATTTACGCCGTGTTGAAGCGTTAGCAGGGCAAGCCGATTCTGTAGTCGCCAGGATAGTCCAAACCAAGGTGCTCCAGCAGCCTGAGTTTGACGACCGACGCGAGCATTTGACGAAATTATACAAGAAACTCGAACTGATGCTTGCGACCGGTAAAGATGCTGTTAACAGGCAAC
>JAGHBX010000181.1 GCA_021160785.1 Planctomycetota bacterium
CGTTAGCGGAAAATAGATCGGCAGGCTTTATTAAGAAGCATGCACGCCCACCCCTGCCCTGAAGTTTGGCCGACATACAGGACCAAGGCAACCGCCAAACGCCTGCGTAAAAGACAACTCCGCGCCGCCCGGCTTTGATACGCGCTTATCAAAAGTGGGATAGATCGCCCAAAAGCGCCTATTCGCCCCGCTTCTTAAGAAAATACGCAACACCAAGAAGAACAACCGCAACACCACCAAGACACCAGTAAAGCATAGTTCTCTGCTCCCTAAAACATGACTTACATTCAAATCCTGTCAGCAACTGAAAATTCTCTACCGCTACTTGTACCGCATGTATTATCAGCGGCCCAGCCGAAACTGTCAATTAATTTTTCTGTGATTTTCCTGTGATTTATGAAGTGTTGCCGACTCCCCCCCCCACGATACCCCCTGATTCCGCCGGGCTATATCAGGATCATATGTATTATAGGACCGCCATCGCCCTGAAAAAACCTCAAAAATCCGGGGGAATGCACGGTTTCACGGCGATCTGGACCCGAAGATGACCCGGCATGCTCTCAATTGGCGTCAACAAATCCCGTTGTCCCGTCCGCACTCGTTGGCGCAGCAAAGCGCCACGGCAATCGCATCTGCGACATCCGGCGGTTCGGGAATCCGGGCTAATCCCAGGGTCGACTGTATCGCACGCTGCATCTGTCCCTTCGACGCCCGGCCGTTGCCCGTCAGCGACTTCTTGATCCGAGTGGCCGCGAAGCTCATTACCTTCGCCTTCGATTCGGCGCTTCTTTGCAGAATCACCCCGCGAGCATGCCCCATCAGTATCGCCGTCTTTGGATGTTTATAATGCGAGTACAAATCCTCCACCGCCACAACATCAGGGCCGTATTTATCCAGCAGCACCCCCGTATCCTGGGCAATCTGATTGAGACGCACATCCAAATCCGCATCGCCATCCGTCCGAAACACACCGGCCTCGAGAAGCTTATGAATCCGCCCCTCGGCCTCAACAACCGCATAACCACAAACCTGCAATCCGGGATCGACACCTAAAATAATCATAATCGCAATTCTAAAACCAACACCAAACATCATCCTTACAAATCAAAAACCTCAAGTCTCCTGTCACGCAACCCCATCCGGTTTTTTCAAAATGCCTTCGAAATAGAACAATTCTCTATTTTCCTCAATATATTTCAACAAAGCTCCACCCAAGTCAACTTTCTCCTCCAGTTGGTAATACGCCGTGTCAAGATCATCAAAATCAGATGGCATTTTGTCCAACTGCTGCTGTCTAACATCTCTATCTCTGCTCGGACTACCTCCCAGCCTTTCGGTCGATTCTTTGAGAATATCATAATACGCGACCAAACCAAGCTTGCCAAACCCTTTCAATGCCTCTTTCCATACGATACCAGTTGAGTTGAAATAGAACTGGTCGTGTCCGCCATTATTTACCTCACCGCTATACGAGCAAATAGCAAAGACGTACGTTTGAGGAAGGGAGAATCGATTGAGATTGCGAAGATATTCTTCCTCTCCCTCATACAAGGTAACTGACCACCATAGCGGATCAATGATTTCCCACGGGTCTCTCTCGGCAATCACGTTGTCATCGATGACAACTTTTACTTTCTTGTATTTTTTGCGTTTGAACACCGCATTTCCCCAGGATTCATTCTCGTAATCCCCGACCAATTATCCACAATCTGAAGTCCTATTTGCGTCTCCAGGTGCACTCGCCGCCGGGTTTGTCTTCCAGTACGACGCCAAAGGCGAGGAGTTTGTCGCGGATCGCATCGCTGGTGGCGAAATCCTTGTTCGCCCGCGCCTCCTGTCGCTGGGTGATCATCATCCCGACCAGATGATCCAGCAATGCATCGTCGGCGGCACCCGCCTGGGAATACTCATTACGCACAATCCCCAACACACTGCCGCCAAGGGTGTTGAACATCTCTTCAATCGCCCTTAATGTTCCCGCCGTGGCGCTGCCGGCATCCATCAGGCGATTTGCGAGTTTGACTAATTCAAAAATCACCGAGAGCGCCACAGCGGTGTTCAGGTCGTCGTTCATGGCTTCATCGAATTTCTGCCTGAGCGAGTCGAGTTCGCATGTAACTGACGCACAGGCAAGAGCATCGGGGGCATTTTCGATCTGCTTGCGTACTGAAATGACGGCATCTTTTATTCTATCGTATCCGCTTTGTGCGGCGGCGAGGGCGGCGTCGGAGAAGTCTATCGGGCTTCGATAATGGCTTTGGAGGATTAACTGTCGAACCGCCAGCGGGTCGTAGGGTCGGCTGAGCAGTTGGTGTTCGCCGCTGAAGAGTTCCTTGAGGTTGATGAAGTTGTTGAGGCTCTTGCCCATCTTCCGGCCGTTGACGGTGACCATATTGTTGTGCAGCCAGTACCGCACAAAGGGCACGCCGTTTGCCGCCTCGGACTGGGCGATCTCGCATTCGTGATGTGGAAACTGGTTCTCTATCCCTCCGCCGTGGATATCTATCGTCTCGCCCAGATACTTCATGCTCATCACCGAGCACTCCAGATGCCAGCCCGGATAGCCCCAGCCCCACGGGCTGTACCACTGCATGATGTGATTAGGCTCTGCTTTCTTCCACAGTGCAAAATCGGCGGGGTGTTTCTTCTCCGTCGACACCGCCACGCGGGCGCCGGCCTGCATCTCGTCGACGCTTCGACCCGACAGTTTGCCGTATCCCGGAAATCTGGCAACCTCAAAATACACCGAGCCGTTGACCTCGTAGGCAAAACCCTTGTCCACAAGCGTCTTTACTAACGCAATCTGCTCGGGTATATGCCCCGTGGCACGCGGACTGATATCGGGCCGAACACAGCACAGCTCGTCCATGTCCTTGAAGTAGCTTGCCGTATAGTACTCCGCCAGCGCCATCGGATGCTTGTGCTCTTTGATCGCCGCGACTGCCAGCGTGTCCTCACCCTCGTCGGCATCGTCGGTCAGTTGGCCCACGTCGGTAAAGTTCGGCAAATCCTTAACCGCAAAGCCCAGGTACCGAAGATACCGCACGAGAATATCGAAGCTTACATAGCTTTTGGCATGACCCAGATGCGCATGGCCGTACACCGTCGGCCCGCACACATACACGCCCACACGCCCTTCCTGCAGCGGCTTAAACTCTTCGGTTTTCCTGCCTAATGTGTTATGGAGTCTCAGACCCATCGCTACCCCGTTTTCTTAGACTACAGTGTTCTCTTTAATCGTCTTCGTAAAAGTGTAATCACCGTCGCCGATATCGCTTGTCCGGCGCCGATGTCGCCGAGGCCTTCGCTGGTCTTGGCCTTGACATTGACGCTGTTGAAATCCATTCCTAACACGCTGGCGATCGTCCGTTTCATCTGCTGCTTGTGCGGCTGGAGTCTCGGTTCTTCGGCATGGACGATCACATCGAGATTCACTATCTCCCACTGCCTGTCGGCGGCATGGCGGCTTACAACAAACAGCAGGTCGCTGCTGTCGGCATCTTTCCATTGCGGGTCGCTATCGGGAAACAGCGTCCCTATGTCGCCCATCGCCATCGCACCCATGATCGCATCGATGACCGCGTGCAGCACCACATCGCCGTCGCTGTGGGCGAGCAGGCCCAGCGGGTACGCGATCTCCACACCACCCAACACAAGCTGCCGGTTGGGAACAAGCCGGTGAATGTCCGTCCCGATCCCCGTTCGATATTCGTAATTCGCTTCGAAACTCACAGCGTCCCTTTGGTGCTCGGAATATCTTCAGACACGATCTTCACCGCCTGGCAGAGCGCCTGCCCCAGCGCCTTGAATATCGCCTCGGCCATATGATGGCTGTTGGTCCCATAGGGGACGTTTACGTGCAGGTTCAGTTTGCCCGCGCCACTGAAACTGCGCAGGAATTCTTCGATGCACTCCACGTCAAAATCGCCGATTTTCTCCGTATGGAAATCCGCGTTGTACGAGCAAAAGGCTCTGCCCGAAAGGTCCACCGCCACATTCGCCAGCGCATCCTCCATCGGCAGGGAACTGTTGCCGTATCGTGCTATTCCCTTCTTGTTGCCTAACGAATCAGCCAGGCAGTTGCCCATGCAAATCCCCACATCTTCGACGGTGTGATGATCATCCACCTCCAGATCGCCTTTGGCCTTGACCACGAGATCGATCCGGCTGTGCTTGCCTAAGTGGCTGAGCATATGATCGAGAAAACCCGATCCCGTATCGATATCGTAGCTGCCCTGGCCGTCTACAGTCATCTCGACGACAATATCCGTCTCCTTGGTCTTTCGTTCGATCTTCGCCTGTCTCGCTTCCATGATTCGATCCTCACCGCCGCATAATATCTCTCAACGCGGCAACCAGTTTGCCATTTTGCTCTTTCGTCCCGACGGTAATCCGGAGCTTGTCATCCAGACCCGGCAGATTGAAGTACCTGACATATATTCGGCAATCCGCTAATTGGGCATGAACTTCTTCGGCGCTGCATTGGGCACACTTAGCCAAAATAAAATTCGTCTCACTCACCGCCACAACGAATCCCATATCCTTCAGGGCCTGGATCAATTCGGCTCTTTGCGCCTTGATCTTTTCAATATTGGTCCGGAAATAGCCCTGATCCCCGATTGCCGCCGTTGCCGCCGCAATCGCCACGGCGTCGACATTATACGAATCCTTGACTTTCATCAGGCCGGCAATCAGCGACTCGCACGCCACGGCGTATCCGAATCGCATACCCGCCAATGAATAGCCCTTGCTCATCGAACGCAGGATGATCACATTGTCATGGTCTCGCACAAGCTCGAGACAGTTGGCCTTTGCATAATCAACATATGCTTCGTCGATCAGCAGAACGCTCCGATTTTTGAGCCGGGCGGCCAATTCGCTCATCTTGTCCGGTTCGATAAGGGTTCCGGTCGGGGCGTTGGGATTACACACGATCACAAGCGAGGCGCCCGTATCTGCAAGGCTCTCGGGCAGACTGAAATCCGGTCCAAAAACCACTTCCGTAACCGGACAATTCTGTATCTTAGCTAACACCGGATACAGCGAATACGTCGGCGTCGGATAAGCCAGACCTCGCTGCTCATCACAAAAAGACCGCAGCGCAATCGTCAGCAAATCGTCTCCGCCGTTGGTGCACATTATGTTATCCGGCGAAAAGCCCAACACCTCGCCCGCCGCCTTGCGAAAATCATCGCCCAGCGGCTGCGGGTATCGCCGCAACTTCTCACCGGCAGTATTACCGATCACCTCGGTCACCTTCGGCGAGGGCGCATACGGATTTTCGTTGGTGTTAAGTTTCACTACATCGTCGCCTGTCGGCTGAAAACCCGGCGCATAACCGGCAAGGGCTTCTATATTGTCTCTAAAGTAACTCATCTAAGCATCCAAATCCGGACACAGTCCGTGATTAGTGTTTCTGCAACAGGAACTAATTATACGGCCACCACACATCCAACGAAAGGGAGAATTTGAAAATTTGCCCTGACAAAATCCAGTCGCACATCCAACAGCGTTGGGTGCACTAAAATTATGTGGCGTCTCGGAACCGTAGGGCGGGGCTTGCCCCGCCGTTGCCGAGAGGCCCTGTGCGGTTAGCGGTGGGCTCTTAGCCCACCCTACCAGTTCCCACCCCAACTGCCACAAACCTTGCGTACACCCACAGCATCGTCCGGTGGAAAATATTGTCGAAAGGCCGGACAAAATCTATTACACTGTTGGGGTGAGCCTGTCGGACAGAGCAGGAACCGAAGCGTTTGATTCGATGAAATTGGCATTATCCAACGGAGATTTATCGTGAGCACAACAGGTGTGGGAATAATAGGGTGCGGCTGGGTCGCGCAGGAGCACATAAAGGCATTTCAAAACGATGAGCGTTCGCAGGTACGCGCCCTTGTCAGTCGTAACCCGGCGAATGCGGCCCGTTGCAGGGACCTCCACAATCTCGACTGTTCTATCGGCGCCGATGCAGACGAAATGCTCAAGCAGGATGATATCGACATTGTCGTCGTATGCACGCCGCACAATACGCACACTCAGTATGTCGTTGCCGCCGCACAGGCGCAAAAACATATCCTGATCGAAAAGCCGGTGGCAATAACGCCCCATGACCTCGGCGTCCAACTCGCCGCGGTGCGGCAAAGCGGCGTCAAGACGCTTGTCAGCTTCGTGCTGCACTGGAACCCTTTGCTCATGACGATCGATCGGCTGATAGAACAGGGCGTCTTTGGCAATATATTTATGGTCGAGGTCGACTACCTGCACAGGATATGGATGACTACCGCCGAAAAGTGGTACGCCAGCCGCGAAATCAGCGGTACGGCAATCTTGACGGCGGGCTGTCATGCCGTCGATGCCCTGCGGTGGTTTGCACGCAGTGAAGCCAAGCAGGTCTGCGCCTATCAGGTGCGCACCGAAAACCCCATTGAATATCCGGGCACCATCTCGGTCAATGTCCAGTTTGAAAACGGCAGCATCGGGCGAACAACAACCACCTTCGACGCGCAAATGCCGTACCGATTCAATATATGCGTCTACGGCACGGAGGCGACCTTGCGGAACGACCTGCTCTACGCCCCGAAACTTTTTCCGGGCCAGAACGAATTTCTGAAAATTCCCTGCGTATTGCCTGACAGCGGCGATGTCGCCCATCACCCTTTCCAGGGGCAGGCGGCGCATTTCCTTGACTGCGTCACAGACGACACCACGCCGTTTCCCGACCTGGAAGACGCAGCAAAAACTCATAACATCTGCTTTGCCGCCGATATGTCAGCCGAGCAGGGCAAAGCCGTTATGCTCGCTGATCTTTAGTCTTGACAAGAGGCGCAATTAATGAGCCAACTGAGACAAACAGACAGACGCCGAAACATCCTGCGCACCGTCCATTTCCAGCGACCCGACTATATCCCCATGATCTTTCACATCAATGAGTCGGCCTGGAACCACTATCCGCCGGCGGTACTGGAAGATCTGATTGAATCACATCCGTTTTTGTTTCCCGGACGCGACAAGCCGTCGGCCAGAACGGAACTGGATTATGTTATACCCGAAAGGGTGGGCAAACCCTTCACCGACGGCTGGGGCTGCGTCTGGCAAACCACCATGGACGGAATCGTCGGTACCGTAACGCACCATCCACTGGCCGACTGGCGGGATTTCGACGTCTACCGCGCGCCTGACCCCGAGGTCGATTCGGGCAAAGGCCCCATCGACTGGCGGGCAGTCGCTTCCGGTATCGAAGCGGCAAAGCTCGCCCGCCAACTCGCCAGCGGCGGATTAAGGCACGGCCATACTTTTCAGACGCTTGTCGATATCCGCGGCTATGAGAATCTGCTGTTTGATATGGCCGACGGCGAACCGAGATTGAACAGGCTGATTGAGATGGTCTCCGATTTCAATCTTGCAATTGTCCGGCGGTATATCGCCGCCGGCGCCGAATGGATGAGCTATCCGGAAGACCTTGGCATGCAAAACGGCCCGATGATTTCACCGGCTTATTTTCGCCGATACATTAAACCGGTTTACGCCCGGCTCATCGAGCCGGCGCAGGAGGCAGGCTGCATCGTACACATGCACTCCGACGGCCACATTCACGATCTCATCGAGGACATCCTCGATGCAGGGGTCCACGTCATGAACCTCCAGGATCTCGTCAACGGCATCGACTGGATCAGGGATAAACTCGCCGGAAGGATTTGTATCGACCTCGATATCGACCGCCAGCATATTACGCCCCGCGCATCTGTCCAACAGATCGACTCACTCATCCGCGAAGAAGTCGAAAAACTCGGCTCACCAAAAGGCGGCCTGATGATGATCTACGGCCTCTATCCAGGCGTGCGACTCGAAAACATCAAAGCCCTCGCCGACGCCATGGAAAGATATGCAACATACTATTCATGAGATCAACCAACCGTCCTGAGGGCAGGGTCTTGAGGCGGATTGTCCCGTTGTTACTTGCCGCAGTAGTCGATGAGTCGTCCGATCTCTTTGCGGAGGTCCTTGCGATGGACGATCATATCGATAAAGCCGTGCTCGAGCAGAAACTCCGACCGCTGGAAGCCTTTGGGAAGCTCGATCTTAATCGTCTCACGGATCGTTCGCGGGCCCGCAAATCCTATCAAGGCGCCGGGTTCGGCAATGATGACATCTCCTAACATCGCAAAGCTTGCCGATACCCCCCCCGTGGTCGGATCGGTCAGCACCGAAATGTAAAGCCCGCCGGCCTCGTCGAGTTTGGCAAGGGCGGCGCTGGTCTTGGCCATCTGGCCTAACGATATCACACCTTCGTGCATCCGCGCGCCGCCGGAAGCGCTGACGACCACCAGCGGCAGCGATTCTTCTATCGCGCGGTCGACGGCCATACAGAATTTCTCACCGACGACCATGCCCATCGACCCGCCCAGAAAGCTGAAATTCATCACCGCCAACATAACGCCGCGGCCTCGGATAAAGGCCTTGCCCACCAGGATCGCTTCACACGCGCCGGCTTTTTTGGCGGCATCTGTGATGCGCTGGTGGTACTTGTTCCCATTGCTCACAAAACCAAGAGGATCAGTCGACATGAGATCGGCCGCCATCTCCTCGAACGAACCCTCATCGACAAGCTGCTGAATCCGCGTCGGTCCGTCAATCCGGAAATGATGCCCGCATTCCGGGCAAACATGGAGATTCTCCTCGACCGTCTTCTTGAACAGCATGCCCTCACAGGAAGGACAGCCCAACCAGAGCCCCTCCGGCATTTCCCGCCGGGGCTTTAGCGAATACCCTTCCCATGATGACTTGGATTTTGGCGCCATAGAAAATCTCAATAAACGAAACGCTTCTGCGGGACAAGAAAGCTTATCCCATATCGGTATTATACAAATTCCTCCGCACAAGAGCCAGCATTATTGCTGCGCCGCCGCCAGCAGAGCGTCAATCGCGCCTGCCCGGTCAGCCGCCGAGAAAATCGCATGGCCCGCTACAATCGTGTCCGCACCGTAAGAAACCGCACTTTTGATCGTCTCGGTATTGATCCCGCCGTCTATTTCGACCCGTATATCGGGCCCTACAATCTCGCGGATACGGGTGCATTTTTTTGCGGCCGAATCGATATACTTCTGCCCGCCAAAGCCCGGATGAACCGTCATCACCAGCACCATATCGCACAGCGGCGCGACGTCGGCTATCGCCTCGACCGGCGTTTCCGGGTTCAGGCTCACCCCCGCGGTAACGCCCAACTGGTGCAGATACTCCACCAGACGTTCCGGCTCGTCGACCGCTTCGATGTGAAACGTGATGTGATCGGAGCCGGCCTTTACAAAATCTTCGGCGTACTTTTTCGGATCGCTGATCATCAGGTGCGTGTCAAACACCGCCTTGCTACACTTGCGAAGCTTAGCCACAACGGGGGGCCCAAACGTAATGTTGGGGACAAAATGACCGTCCATCACATCGAGATGCACTATCTTCACACCGGCCGATTCCACCTCGGCAATCTCCGAGCGCAGATTTGCAAAATCCGCACTCAGGATCGAAGGCGAAATCTCAATTGTTCCCGATTTTGGTAAACGCAAATCTTTACATCCAATCGTTCCGTGCCGCCCATCAGATTATCCGGGCGATAAGTTTGTAGTTCGTAGTTCAGAGTTCGCAGTTCGTCGAGGAACTGTAAAACCTCCGCCCAAGGCGGTCAATTTTTGTTTCTTCTTTGTGCCTCTTGTGCCTTTTCGCGGCTAAATTCTATTTTTCGTCGAGGATTGCAAGGCATTTGAACTTCTTGCCTTCGAGAAATTCCAGGCTCGCGCCTCCGCCGGTGGAGATGTGGCTCACCTTGTCTTCGAGACCCATGTTTACAATCGCACTTGCGCTGTCGCCACCGCCGATTATGCTGCGGGCGCCCCTGCTCGTGGCGCCGGCAACCGCCTCGGCGACAGCTTTGGTTCCTTCGTCAAACGGCTCGAGTTCGAACACGCCCATAGGACCGTTCCAGACTATGGTCTTTGCGTCGGCGAGTTTCTCTGCAAAAAGCCTGCTCGATTCGGGCCCGATGTCCAGCCCTTCCCAATCTTCATCAATATCGCCGGTCACTACCTTGTTCTCGGCGTTGGCCTTGAATTCTTTTGCCACGACCGTATCAACAGGCAGGACAATCTCGCAACCGATCTCGGCGGCCTGGTCCAGCAGTTCGGCGGCCTTGTCGATGAAATCATCCTCGCAGAGGCTTTTGCCCACCTGCCTGCCCTGCGCCTTGAAGAATGTGTACGCCATTGCGCCGCCGATCAGGATGCGGTCAACTTTTCTCAACAGATTCTCGATCACCGCAATCTTGTCGGAGACCTTGGCCCCGCCTAAGATCGCAACAAAGGGCTTTTCGGGATTCTCCACCGTCTCGCCCAGAAATTTCATTTCCTTTTCAATCAAAAAGCCGCTTACCCGGGGCTTTCCCTCCATCATGACGGGCACGGTATACATCGAAGCGTTGTCGCGATGCGCCGTGCCGAAGGCGTCAACGACATAGACATCCGCCAGGGCGGCTATCTCTTTGGCGAAGTCGTCCTTGGCGGCGCGAAGCTGGGCATCCTCCGCAGCGGCGGCGTCCTTGATCGTCTCTGCCTTGTGAAAACGCAGATTCTGCAGCAGCATCACATCGCCCGGCTGTAGCGC
>JAGHBX010000387.1 GCA_021160785.1 Planctomycetota bacterium
ATATAGGCGCTGATGAAGTGCCTTATGCCGGTGATTCCGAGCCGGATGACGATGTCGACGTTGCCGATTTTGCCGCGTTTGCGCCGTGGTGGATGCAAACAGGATGCGATGCGGCAAACGCCTTCTGCAACGGTGCGGATATTGTCCCAGATGGTTCGATCGGACCGCCGGACCTTATGATGCTGACAGCCAACTGGCTCAATGGCTTCCCACTCGATCAGCCTTTTGGGTACTGGCGCTTTGATGAAACGGCCGGCAGTCTCGCGCCGGATGTAGCGCCACACGCCCTGCATGGCACACTGACAAATATGGATGACACCGATTGGGTCCTGAGCAAGGCCGGCAATGGCAATGCGCTTGAGTTTGACGGGGTCAATGACTATGTTGAGATCACCGGATTTAGCGGTGTGTTGGGTGGTCAGTCGCGGACTGTTTGTGCGTGGATCAGGACGAATACGCCGGGGGGCGTTATTATTGCATGGGGGTATGCTGCGGCGGGCAATCGGTGGACGATGACTGTGGATTCGGTGGGCCATCTCTTGCTGGGAGTCGGCGGCGGCGCCATTGTGGGTTCGACACCGGTTAGCGACGGCGATTGGCATCATGTAGCGATAGTCCTGGAAAATGACGGCAGCCCGAATATCAATGAGGTGAAACTGTACGTCGACGGCCTGCCGGATGCGCCGAGTTGGAATGGATCGGATCGCGATATCAACACGCAGGCGGAGGGCGATGTGACCATCGGGCAATACCTTGGCGCCAGCTTTTTTGAAGGGACAATCGATGAGGTGCGGATATATGATCGGGCATTGACCGCCGAAGAAATCGCCGCCCTCGCCCCGTAGGGGCAACCCCATGTGGTCGTATGTGTTATGCCTGAAATGGGTGGTGAGCCTTTTGCGAAGCAAAGGGATGGCTTATTGCAGCCTAAACCCTTGAAAACACTGCACTTACATGCAAATCGCCGGCAAAGGCTTCACCGCAGGTCCAGATATGCCGTATCTGGCGACATAGGCGACCTTGCTCTTTCTGTTATTTTTGGTTTTTGCTTGACAGTATGATTCTTTGCTCCTAAAATTGAGAATGATCCGGCTACTACTGTTGATTAAGCGGCACGGAGGCAAATACTATGGCAAGAACCCCAGTCAGAAAAGTGGCCTTTGTTTCTTCCTACTTGCCCAGGCAATGCGGAATCGCTACGTTTACTTCCAACATGATCAACAACATCGGTCCCGCAGCGGGCAAGGGCTTTGAGCCTCTTGTCGTGGCGATGCAATCCAGCGCCAACCATCAATATCGGGATCCTGTCAAGTTCGAGGTGCGGCGAAACGTCAAAAACGACTATGTCAGCGCCGCCGATTATATCAATTTCAGCCACGTTGACGTTGTCAGCGTGCAGCACGAATTCGGGCTCTTCGGCGGCGAAGCCGGCTCGCATCTCAACCTGATGCTGCGACGGATCAACGCTCCCATTATTACAACGCTGCACACGGTTCTGGAGGAACCCGAACCACACTACTACAGGGAAACCGTCGCGGTCTGCGAATTGTCTCACAAAGTCATCGTCATGAACGAGCGCGGCGTGGGTATGCTGCGCGAAATTTACGGTGTGCCGGCCGGCAAGATACAATTGATTCCACACGGCATACCGGATTTGCCTTTTGTCGACAGCAATTACTACAAACACAAGTTCGGCATGGAAGGCAGACGCACAATCCTCAGTTTCGGTCTGCTGGGCAAGAGCAAGGGAATTGAAACCATGCTCAAAGCGCTGCCCGCCATCGTCGCAGCCGACCCCACCGTCCTGTATATCATATTAGGCGCCACACATCCGGACGTCATCAAGCACGAGGGCGAGGCCTATCGCTTCAGTCTCAAGCACATGGTCAAGGACCTCGGAATCGGCGACAATGTCATATTCCACAACCGATTTGTCAATGATGAAGAGTTGAACAATTTCCTTTGCGCGGCGGACATCTACGTAACACCGTATATCAACCGTGAACAATTGACCAGCGGTACGCTTGCCTTCGCGGTGGGCACGGGCAAGGCCGTCGTCTCCACGCCGTACTGGGCGGCCGAGGAATTATTAGCCGACGGCAGAGGCAAACTCGTTGAGTTCAATGATCCGGCGCAGATGAGCCAGGCCGTTATAGAACTGCTCAAGGATGACAAGCAGTTTTACACGCTGAGACGAAAAGCCTACGATTACGGCCGAAATATAACCTGGCCCGTCATAGCAAAGGCTTACTGGAAGCTGTTCAGTGCCCGACGACTGCCCATTCGCGTTCCGGTCAGGACGGTGACGACAGCCGAAGAAGCGATCTCGATCCTGGAAGTGCCCGAACCCCCCCTGGACCACCTGCGGAGACTGACCGACGATACGGGCCTGATCCAGCATGCAAAATTCACCATCCCCAACAGGAACCACGGTTACTGCACGGATGACAACGCCAGAGGCGTCGTGGCGATGACCAAGTACTATGCCCAGTATGCCGAACCCGACGCCCTGCGCCTGTTTGACGTATACCTGTCATTTATCTATCACGCCCAGAAAGGCGACGGCACGTTTAGAAATCTCATGACCTTCGACAGGCAGTGGATCGCCGACGAGCCCGAACATGACGCGTTAGGCCGATCGCTTTGGGCGTTCGGCAGCGTGATGGCCAGACCTCCCCAGCCACGGTATCTGCCCATCATCAAGGATTGCTTCGACAAGTCGGTGCGGCACGTGCCCTCAATATCTTTGCGGGGCAAGGCATACGCCATCTTCGGAATGGCCGACTATCTCAAGCAGTTTCCCGGCGCAAGCGATATCAAGCGATATCTGGCAATTGCCGCCGACGACCTGGTGAAACAGTACGCGACTTGCAGCAAAGACGACTGGCAGTGGTTTGAAGACTTTCTCTCTTACGATAATGCGGTCCTGTGCCATGCCTTATATGTTGCGGCGATAGCTGCGGAGGAACAGAAGTATTTCGACGTTGCCGAAAAAACGACCGCGTTTCTGCTGGAGAACACTTTTGCCGACAATCACTTCAGCTTCGTGGGTTGTGACGGCTGGTATCAGCGGGGGAAAAAGCGGGCGCAGTTCGACCAGCAGCCGATCGAAGTGGCAAGTACCGTCATGATGCTCCGGGCCGCCTATGAGGCGACGGACAATCGCGATTTCCTGCGGCTGCAGAAGAAGGCTTTCGATTGGTTCCTTGGCGAAAACGACCTGCACACGCCGGTCTACGATTTCAAGACCAAAGGCTGCTCCGACGGGCTTGAGCAAAGCGGATTGAACCTCAACCAGGGTGCCGAAAGCATGCTCAGCTTCCTGCTGAGTCTGCTGTGCATCGTCGAAAGCTATGCCGGCGGCGCGGATCTGCGAGAGGAAAAAAAAACTCTTGAGGACGAATCGTCGATAAACCGTATGGTTCAGGCCGCGATCAAGGACATCACCGCAAGGAGCAAAACCGGCGGCAAACCGGTCATCAAGGAAATCCGCTGAGGCCTGGGCCTGTTTGGGGGTGTTTTTTGGGGCAAGATGCAGATGAAAATCGCCACCTTCAACGCTAATTCCATACGAAGCCGCATGCCGATATTGCTTGATTGGCTTGGTAAGAATGAGCCCGACGTGCTGTGTGTGCAGGAGACGAAGGTTCAGGACCATGATTTTCCCACTGATGCGTTTGAGGGGTCGGGGTATGAGGTTGTGTTCAAGGGGCAGAAGAAGTACAACGGCGTAGCGATCTTCAGCAGGAGCAAAATCAACGACGTCAGCACCGAAATGGACGATGCCGGCGATGAGCAGGCGCGGTTCATAAAGGCGGTGGTCAATAAGATAACCATTGTCAATACGTATGTGCCGCAGGGTTTTGAGCGAGATAGCGAGAAGTTTGCGTACAAACTGGACTGGCTGGCCAGGCTCAAGCGTTATTTCGAGAGCAATTTCACTCCCGACAGACCCATCATCTGGGTCGGCGACTTTAACTGTGCGATGGATGCACGGGACGTGCACGACGCCGAGCGGCTGTGGGGGCATGTCTGCTACTGCCAGGAGGTCCAGGACGCAATCGGCAAGATCGCCAAGTGGGGCTTTACCGATGTCTTCCGGATGCACAACCAGGAGGACAAGCAGTACACGTTCTGGGACTATCGCCAGATGAGCTTCCGCCGAAACAGCGGCTGGCGGCTGGACTACATCATGGCAACAGCGCCGATGGCCAATAAATGCAAAACATGCCAAATCGACAAGGAACCGCGAGGCCTGGAAAAACCAAGCGACCACACCTTCCTGACCGCCGAGTTCGAGGGATGAGAGCAAGCCCATCAACAAGAACAGCAATAAACGACATAGCAAAAGCAATTATCAACAACAAGTAATCCAACACTCTCCGCCCGTCATCCCAAGCGAAGCGAAGCCGGGACTTCACTTATAGGGCCCCAGGAATTTGTCTCCGTCAAAGTGAATCAGGTGTGTTGGGGATTCTGCCACCCACACTTCGGTCTCCCAACTAATCTCCGGAATATATTTCGCCATGACCTGACGATTCGGAAACGCAGTAACGAACACAAGACCCGCCCTGGTGTTTTCAAACAAATCCAGAAGCTCCTCATGCCTTTTTGCATCGACCGGCCCATGACTTGTTACAGCTTCGATCAAGAGCAACCAGTTTTTCTTGCGATAATACAGCACCACGTCAGGAAACTTTCCGTGGCTATCAAACTTGAGTCCCAGTTCTGCAAAAGCATCCTTCTCAAAATGCTCAAGCTTAGCGCCCGTGTCGCCAACGTATAAGACTTCCGCTCCAGGTGCAAACTTTGGCCCAAAACTCTCAATTATCTCTCTGATCAATATACTATGTTTTCCCGCACTCAAGTATATCTGCTTTGCTCCGTTTACTGCCAGTGGAACCATGTGCATCTTCCGTTCTTTGGCGTATCGCTTGGCAAGCGATTGCTTTTTTTTCAGGTACTTCTCGATATTTCTATTCCAGGCAGGCGATCCGAAACTCCTTATCAGTCTCAGGGCCTCAGGTGTAATTTGATATACAAATTTCGGGCTGTTCACTTCTCGCCCCGGTCCATCTGGATTTGGCACGGCAATCCCGGCACTTACAAATTGATGCATTGTCTGACGTCTCACGGTTTCCCGCGTATTCGGCGCATAGTTCTTGCCATAGTACTCTCGCGCATATTCCATTATAGGAGTTATGCCCATCAGCGGCTGTTTGGCGTTCCTCCATTTTCGCTCTGGCTTCATATCCACAAGCGCCAGTAGCGTCAACGCCGACCGCTCGTTTTGCTGCCCTTTCGGCATATCAATGGCAATCAATACCTGCAGGGCTTCCTCGATTTTCTTCTTCAACTTAACCGGATTCACTGCTTCCTCCTTCGAGATAAACTTCTCAATTGCCGCTTCCACTAATGCATCTATCTCCTCCTGTTCATAGACGCCTTCCCTCCTCACATTGCCCCAGGACCGCAGTGTATTGATATCGGGATAATGAAGTTGCCTGAGGTCAGTCGCATTCACTTGAGTATGCCCGGAAAACTGCCGAAAGTAGAGGTCAACAAGCGTTGAATTTAGATAGATTGCCAAGCCTCGCGCCACAACATCCTCAAGTCCGGCCTTTCTCCTGTGGAAAACATTCACATGATTTTCAAAACCAACATTTTCACACTCATATTCCTGCGGATTGTAAACTGCTGCCACTATTCGCCGACGTTCTTCCTTCGCGCTCAACCGTCGAGTCAGGGTGTACCATCCCCCAGGAAATAGCCATCGCCGAGTTACATCGTTTTCAACTATGCTGTCAGGCTTCTTGTACTCAGGCCTTGGCCACGAGATATTTCCTTCATGGAAATGGACCGGGTAGATTAAGGGGCAAGTACCCTTTCTCCCATCTTTCTCTATATGCTCCTTCAACCGAAAATCCACGACAGGGCCTGTGGATACTTCCACCTCCAGGTCCGCAAGCGTGGAAGTAAAGACACTTATTGCATTGACAACTCTTTCATCAAATTCACTTGTGGCAATGTGAATGAACCTGTCTCGATCCTTCGGCCTCACCACCTTTTCAAACGCAACAACTCTCTCCGTTACTTCGCTGAATGTCGCATCCGTACTTGAGGATATCTTCACGCTGTCTTTCTGTGCCATTTTCGTAGCGTGTATGATTACATTTTCTTGAAGAACACTATCTTCTTTGAAAGCATGTGTACGCGAATCAAAAACATGTATCTGCTCTATCGAAACTTGATCGAGTAAAAGCTTACGAAAGCTCTTGAAGTAGACTCCATTGCAGAAACTTCGTGGTATGATCGCAACAAGCTCGCCCTCTGGTGCAAGCAGCCTGATCGCCAAACCCACAAATGCGCTGTACAGATTATTGCACTCCATGTCTATTTGCCGCAACAGTGCCCGCTGCATTGAAGAACTTGACAGCTTTTTGTAAGGCGGATTCATTATGCAGTGTGTGTACCCGCCCTGTAGGTCATCTGAATACCCCAGTTCATTCTCCAACGTGGCAACCGCATATCTAATAAAGTCGCCCTCGACAACCTTCCAATCGAATTTCGTCCCCCTTTCCGATGCCAATGGCGCCCAAAGCGCAAGATTCCTTTCCAGAAGGGGTGTCAATGCCGGGTCAAGCTCAAAGGCCTCAGCGGTTACTTCGCCACGGAACGAACTCTCTCCTAATATGCAATGCAGGAACGCAGACGTCAAACTCCCCACTCCGGCGCCGGGATCCAGCAATCGAACATGTCTTCCGTCCCTGTTCTCAAACAAAGACGCAATAAACGAACACACAGACGGCGGAGTCATGAATTGCCCAAACACAGATTTCGCCCTTGGGTCCAGCACCGCATTTGCCCGCAATCTCGACAGGTCAACTTGCTCAATAATGTCTAAACTGTTCACAGCATGTTCTTCCGTAATATGTAGCTTGACTAATATAAGCTATTGCTGCGTATAAGAAAAGCGAGATCATCCGACGCAGACCTCAGCCTGCGGTCACCTTAAGTATACCCCCCCCGTCGCCCCGTCTGCAACCACTTTCCAAAAAAACCCGCACCAAAATATTAAGATAAAACGCCCGCACCATGCCTTGCGCTAAATACTAAACCCTAACAACTAAATCCTCATTCCGGCCGAAAAAGCTTGCAAAACGGCCGAATTATGGTATAATGCCCCACCAGATAGAACGCATGCCGAAGGCGTGCATCCAGCAGTTAACCCCCACTTTTAGTGGGGAACGGGGCAGGAACAGCAACCTACTCAGGAGGAAAAAATGAACCACCCACCACTCGTTTCAGATAGAACGCACGCTACCGGCGTGCCGCCATCTCCTGAATTCTGCATTCTGACTTCTGAATTCTCCCCAATTATGCAAAACGAACCCAATCTACGCCGCAGCGGACCTGTGGAATACGAAAAATGCGAAACGAACCCAATCTGTCGGGGCGTATTTTGCGAAACGAACCCAATTCCCAAATACCAGGTGTCCAACCACCCCCTGTTTTTGCAAAACGAACCCAATTTCAGCCGCGGCGGACCTGTGGAAGACCCAAATATGCGAAATGAACCCAATTCCAGCATACCAGGTGTTCCCCCCACCCCACATTTGACGCTCACGCCAAAAGTTTG
>JAGHBX010000544.1 GCA_021160785.1 Planctomycetota bacterium
CTGGTATCCTGCAGTAATTCGCACCCCGCCTGCGCCATCCGCTCGCCCCCGACACCGACCCATTCGATCCCCCCTTCCAGGCCGGCAGTGTCGCCGACCGAGTCATTCAACGATTCGATCAAATGGGCGCAATGAACATCGGCACTCGGCTCACAAGCGCTGATAAATATCCTTTTTGTGCCGTTAGCATCCGTCAACTCGCTGCTCCGCTAAAATCAAAGGCGCAGGATTATAATGCATACCCCGGCGTCCTGCCAACACTGATTTTGCAAATAGATACGCTTTTTTTACCCCCGCTGCCCTGTCATCGCAATTAAATAATGCAGCCTCTTGATCTTTTAGCGCAATTGGGCAAGAATATGGGCAGTCGGCTCGCTCGTTTGCGTATGATGGGCGGGCGCAAGGTTTTAGCCAGAGGCAAGCAGGAGAGAGTCTCAAATGAAAGCTATGACATCTCGTCAAAGGGTTCTGGCGGCTTTTGACCACGCCGAGCCGGATCGTGTACCGTGCTGGTTCGGCACGAGCGAGGAGTTTCTCGATAAGGCGATGGCGCAACTCGCACTCGACGAGGAGGCTCTGCGCGTTCGCCTCGGTGATGATTTCCGCAGGGTCTGTGCCGAGTACAAGGGTCCGGAGTTTGAGCTTTCGCCGGAAGCAACTTTGCGCACGATTTTTGGAGTGGAGCGCAAGGGGATGGGCTATGGTCAACCGATAAGTCATCCGTTGGCTAACGCGGATTTGAAAGCAATCCATGCGTACCGCTGGCCCGATCCGGATTGGATGGATGTCTCGACGATACGCGCCCGGGCCGCCAAGCACCATGGCGAGTATGCAATCCTCGGCGGGGAATGGTCGCCTTTCTGGCACGACGCAATTGACCTGTTCGGCATGGAGAACCTCTACGTCAAGATGTACACCGAGCCCGAGGTGATTGATGCGGCGATGCGGTATATGGTTGACTATTATGTGGCGGTCAGTCAGCGGACGTTCGACATCGCCGGCGACCTGATCGACGTATTCTTCATCGGCAACGACTTTGGCAGCCAGCGCGGCGCGATGCTTAGCCCGCAGCTTTTCATGCGCCACATCGTGCCGCATCTCAAGCGGCTTGCCGATCTCGGTCATGCCCGCGGCCTGAAGGTGCAGTTGCACTGCTGCGGCGGTTTCGCCCCACTGATTCCGCTGATGATCGAAGCGGGCATCGACGGGCTGCACGCGGTTCAGCCTTCGTGCATGGGAATGGCGCTGGAACAACTCAAGAGTAATTTCGGGGACAAGATACTGTTCAACGGCGCCATCGACTCGCATCATGTCCTCATCGACGGCACCGCCGGGACGGTCGCCGAAAAGACTCGCAAGGTCCTGGACATCATGATGCCCGGCGGCGGCTACATAGGCGGCGCCAGCCACGACACAATACTCGAAGAAACACCCGTAGAAAACGTACTCGCCATGTTCGATACGATAAGGGAATACGGTCAATATCATTGATTCAATGAGGAGATTTGGATGAAGAGCAAGCTGCAGACCAGTATAACATTGTTTATTGTTTTGTTTGTGGGCAGTCTCTGTTGGGGTGATGTCAGGGTTCTGGACCTTCGCTGTGAATACCGTGTTAATCCCCGGGGTATCGATGTTGCCGGGCCTCGGTTGAGCTGGGTTCTGGAATCCAATGAACGATCTCAGCGGCAGAGCCACTATCGTATCCTCGTCGCCTCTAACGAGGAGACACTTCGCACCGGCGGTGGCGATCTGTGGGATTCGGGGAAGGTCGTTTCCGACAGGACGACGCAGATCGTATATGGCGGCAAGATGCTGGAATCCGGCATGGTGTGCTGCTGGAAGGTAAAGGTATGGGACGGCGACAACAAGCCGGCGCAATGGAGCAAGCCGGCGATATGGAGCATGGGATTGCTGGCGCCTTCGGACTGGAAAGCCGAATGGATCGGGCTTGACAGCGATATTGTGCCGGCCAAAGACAAGAAGAAAACGAAGATATACCGACCCTGCCCCTGGCTCCGCAAGGACTTTACGCTGAACAAATCCGTGAAGCGCGCGACGGTTTATGCGACGGCATTGGGTCTGTACGAGCTGCACATAAACGGCAGGCGCGTTGGCAACGACTATCTTACGCCCGGCTGGACCGATTACGGCAAGCGCATCTATTATCAAACGTACGACGTGACGGACCTTGTAAAAGGCAAGGCCGACAACACGATCGGCGCGATCCTGTCGGACGGCTGGTACGCGGGCAACATCAGCAATCTGGGACAGGCCTTCTACGGCTGGGACCTGCGAGTCAGGGCGCAGCTTGTTGTGCGGTATGACGACGGCTCGGAGGCTGTCATACCGACAGATGGGTCATGGAAGGGCGCAACGGGGGCGATTCTCGAAGCGGATATGCAGGGCGGCGAGACGTATGACGCACGGCGGGCGTTACCGGGCTGGGATAAGCCGGGCTTCGATGAAACGGGCTGGAAGAAGGTTGACGTTACAGAAAGTGTCGAGGCAAAGATCCAGGCTTATCCGTCCGCTCCGACTCGCCGGTTGAGGGAGATCGAGCCTGTAAGCGTAAGTGAGCCGAAAAGGCGAGTTTTTGTTCTGGATATGGGGACCAAC
>JAGHBX010000631.1 GCA_021160785.1 Planctomycetota bacterium
CGCAGAGGCCTAACGCCATCCTTCTTTCGGAACAGGTTATTTTCGTTGATGACGGAGTTGTAGTTGTTGGTTTGCAGGCTTCCGTCGATGCGCACGCGCCCATTGCTAAAGGGGCGGATATGAACAGGATTGGCGGCGGTCCCGGTCAGCCGAATCTCAAAACGCTCCTTCGGCCTGCGACGGTAGGTCCCCTCGAAAAGAAACACCGTATCGCCGGCGGCAACGTCGCGCTTTCCTTCCAGGCAGGACGCGATATCCCACGGCGCCGCTTGCGTACCCGCATTATCCGCCCTGCCGTCAGGAGCGACAAACCGGACCGCACATAAGCCAACTTGCATCATGTACAACAGACATGCAAATACTACGATACGACGTATCATGTTCGCCTCCCTGTATTCAACCACATAACTATTACTCTGTCAAGAAGGATTGTGCAGGGGTGGCAGCCTTTTCGGCGCAGCCGAAAGGGATGGCTGGCCCGTTGGCAAACCATCCCTTTGCTCCGCTGCGCTCCGCAAAAGGATGCCACCCGTTCAGGCTAAACGTGTACCAATCGGAGATTGTCGTCTTCTGTCACCAACAGTTTAAAAGTTGACGAACTACTATATCAGTTTTTCAATTTGGGCGATTGTTGTTGGAGGGCACTTGCCGGTTCTTGTCCAGGTGTTGTAGAGCTTTTTGCCCCAGTCGTCGGTTTTGTTTTCTTCCGCGAGGAACTTGAGGTATTCCCATGACATCGATTGGTGCATGAGTCGGACCTGAACCTTCTTTGTGCCTTGCGGAATGTCGAATTCCAGGTCGTCCCAGTATTGTCCGTTGGCATAGGTCTTGCCGACCGGTTCACAGAGGTGCTCGGCGAACCTGGCGTTGTCAAAACCCTTGGGCGGAATCCGGTTGTCTTTGGTAATCATATCGTTTAACACAAAATGGAACGACGGGCCGGGAGTCTTGTTGAACTTCTTTGCCATGCCTTCGCTGATTCCCGGGACGACTTCGTAAACAGTCGTCGATTCGCTGTCAAGCAGTGTGGGGACCTTGACCGGTTTGCCGCCCAAGCTATCTTCCTTGTCCCCGTAGGCGCCGATCTCCCTGATAACCTTATTCCATCTGTCGAGGAATTTGACGTTCACCCACATGCGCCGCCCTTCCGGGTAGCCCGAAGGCAGCTTGTGTCCCGTGAGATTCGTGATGCGAAGTTTCGCCTTGTCACCTGCGATATCGAGTTCGAGTCTGGCGGCCGTCTTAAGAAGTGCTTCGCTGCGCTGCTTGCCGAGTTGGAGAGCCTTCTTATTTACGTCCGTTGTGGGCCACAGATCGGCTACCGCGTCCTGCACCCATGTCGAGCCCCCGGGCGGACCGTGATAGACGAAGTAGTCGCGATGCAGTTTGCCGTAGCGCGAGGCCTGCCCGCCGCCTTCGACGGTGGGGTAATGACAGGACTGGCAGGCGCCCTTGGCGCCATGTTTGGCGTAATCGCTGAGCACCCACTCGCTGTATGTACGTTCGATATGCCCGAAAGAGTAAACCGGATCGGTCTTAACATCCTTGGCCAGCAGCGGATTGGAAATATCGTGGCACGTACCGCACAGATTCCCGGAGGCGTGGAAGTCGGATTTCATCACCTTGTGGGGCATGGCGCCCTTGCCGTCGCCGTAGGGTCCCCGGACTATATTTTCGGGATCGGCGACCATCATGGCGTTGCCGTAGCCGGGAGGTGCGTCTTTGACGAGTTTTTTTGCCTCGGCGCTAAGGGGATCAATAAAGCGATGACAGGCGTCGCAGCTTACCCCGTGGAGGTCTTCGCGGTTCAGAGCCGACGCATCGCCGGGCGTCGAACGCCCCTCCAGCCAGCCGCGGGGCGTATGACAGCGAAGGCAGAACTCGCCAACGCCGGGCACATCCTGGTTGGCAATTGTCATCGCCGCAAGAAAAATCGGGTCGCGGGCGGCTTGCGCCATCATGCCCCCCTGCCACGACAGCACAGGATCGGCAGGGCCGTTTTCTGTTCCCGCGTGGCACATCTGACATTGCTGCACCCTGGCGAATTCAATGCCCGCCTCTTCAGGCTGCATCCCGGGCAGGAATATCTCGCCCGATAGCACCGCCGTCAAGGCGATAGTGCAAACAAGGCACAACCCGGCAATAATGCGACCGTTCACGTGTCCCTCCAGTCTACAGCGACAGGATGAATTCCGCCAGATCGGATATCTCCCGGGCTGACAGCTTCGACGTCTCACCGTGCTTATCATCAACGTTGAATTTCGTCAGAACGTCTTTGATCGTTACAGCCCGGCCGTCGTGAAAGTACGGCCGTGTCCGCCATGCCTCCACCAATGTCGGCGTATCGAACTCGGTGTCTATCTCCCTGTTCTTGCCGGTGCCTATATTGTACTTCGTCAGATTTGTGTAGAGCGGCGCGGGGTGGCACTCGATGCAGCCGGCCTTCTTGAAAATCTTTTCGCCTTTGCGGGCCGCGCTGCTAAGCTTGCCTTTTTCAAGGTGCGGGCTTGGCAGCGGTTTGAGCGACATAAGATATTCGTCAATCGCCACGGCGTCTTCCTCCGGGCGAACCGCAAACTGGATGAAGCGAATGCCGCTGCGAACCCCAACCTTGGCATTGGCGCGGATGCCGGTGATCATCGAAGGCGGGGTCTTGTGAGCCAGCAGAAGGCTCTTGGTGTTCTTCGGATTGCCCAGGCCATCGTTCAAGAGGTCCCAGTTCAGCGCGTCGGCGCGGGCGTTGCCGGGATGACAACTGGCACAACTTTGCCACTTCTGGAAGCAGAGATTCGCATCGTTGAAGTGCTTTTCGCCGATACGCACCTTGTTCATGGCCTTTTGCGCGCCTAATGCGATCGACTTTGCCCTCGGACGAATCTCAGGATTGATGTCGATAACGCCGAGCGTGCCGGTGAAGTACTCGGCAATATAGACGTTCGTGCCGATAACGGCAAGGCCGCGGGGACCGTTGCCTGCAAGTTTCAGGCGACGACGCAGGCCCACCAAAAACGCAAGGTCATTCGGCACATCGTCCGCCGACGACGAGGCGTCGGAAACCTTTTCGCCGGCGGCGGCCTTATCCAGTTTTGCATGAAGTCCGGCGCGATCGATCACGCTCAGTTCGTGTGTGCCGGCATGCGTAATCAATATCTGCTTGCCGTCAGCGGTCAGCACAACACCGCAGGGATTGGCCCCACCCAGGTCAACATCGTCGACCAGACATGTGTTGATGAGTTTTTGGCCCGGCACGTCAATGATCGTCAGGGCATTGGTGTTCATCCAGCCGCGCTCTAATTGTGTCGTCGGTAGCTGATACCGCGACAGGATTTGCGTCACATAGGCATTGGCGCCGTCGGGCGATATCGCAATCCCGCGAAGGCTCTGGCTGCCGTTGGGCAGTTGGATATTCTTGACAACCTTTTTCGCCGCCGTATCGATCACCGAAACAACGCTCGCCGCATAATCCTCATCGGAGGCGCCTGCAGGCAGACGGTTGGCGACGAACAGGTACTTTCCGTCGGCGGTAATCGCCGCGGCCACCGGCTCACGAGGCACGGCAATCGTCGCGGTCTGCTTCTTCGAAGCGAGATCGATGACGCCGATATTATTGTTGAATGTGTTGCAGACATACAGCGTCTTGCCGCCTGGTGCTGCAACGACCGCCTCCGGACCGTAGCCGACGGCGATGCCGGCGGTTACTCCACCGCGTTTCACATTCACAAGCTGAACCTTGCCCTCGGGGACCGCCGATGTCACGTACAACGTCCGACCGTCCGGCGAAAGCGCCAGGCCCGTCGGGCTGTCCGCCACGGCAATAGTCTTTGACACCTTGCCCGAGCCAACGTCAAAGACGGCAACCTGCCCCGCAGTAGCCTCGGCAATATAGAGGATCTTGCCGTCTGTGGAAGCCACCACCGAGACCGGCGACAGATAATCCGCCGCCAGGGTCGTTCCGGCGCCCGCCAGCACAACGATAACACACAACACACTTGTCAACAAAATCGTTCTTCCAACTAACTGTCGCATCTTTACTCCTCACGAAACCGGTTAATAAAACACGTTCCACGCAATAAGAACTTCTAACAAAACGTGACGCAGGCATCCTGGTGGCACGGGCATCCTGCCCGTGTATCATGGGCATGATGCCCATGCCACATCAAAACGCTATTGTATCAGTTTTGCGATACCTTTGCCAGTGCAATATTTTTGTCCGAAACCCGCATAACAACGCGAAAACCGACGTTATACACCTCCTGCCACGCCGGATAGCTCAAGCGGACGCTGGAACGGCACAATTTGGGCCTTTCGTGCCACGAGCCGCCGCGAACGACTTTTTCGCCGCCCGGATCGTTGTTTCTGCCGTCGAATTCGCTGTAGGGGTACGCCTTGTACGCCGTCTGAGTCCATTCCCAGACGTTGCCGTGCATGTCGTGCAGGCCCCAGGCGTTGGGCTTGTACCCGCCGACATCGGCGGTCACCAGCACACGGTCGTTGAAGCGGTCGTCCCTTAGCAGAATATCCGCCGTGTGCCGCCCGTCCGTATCGTAGGCATATTGTTTGATCGTGGCGTCTGCCATATTGGCGTACGACGAGAAATCCGTATCCAGATCACCGTAAGATAACGGCGAGTCCGTCCCCGCCCGGCAGGCGTATTCCCATTGTGCCTCAGTAGGCAACGTTACGCTCTGGCCGAGCCTGTCGGACAGCCATTTGCAAAATGCAATTGCCTCGTCCTGCGAGATTCGCACCACCGGCTGTTTGGGATGGTTCAACACCCAGCCCAAATGGTTTTCGCTGAAGCTCCACGAGCCCTTGTGCTCGTAGCGGCTGTCATGGTCCGGATCGAACAGTCGGTATTGTTCGTTGGTCACTTCAAACCTGCCTATCCAGAAGGGTTTTGCGATTTTGACCCGCGCTGCAGGATACTCATCGCGCAAGCCGTCATTATCGCCCATCACAAATTCACCCGCCGGGACCAGCACCATTTCAAGCGACACGCCGTTTCCAAGATTAAACTTCCTCTGGAAGCCGGCCGCGCCGCCGGTCTGCAGCAGCCTCGCTTTGGCGATATCCATCGGAAAGCCCGCACAGTCTATCTTCCGGGCGGCGGGCCTGACTACCGGCCGGGGCTTGGCCGGTACGACCAGTCCGGGCGGATCGCCAATCAACTCGGGGTCATCATTTAGTCCGGCATAGAGCGTGCGCAGTTTTATGCGGCGGTCATGATCGCGTCTGGTCGTGGCGGCGCCGGCCGTCTCCCGCCACGTCGCATGACAAGGTGCGTTAAGATCCACCCACACAACGAGCCTGTCCCACGACTCGTCGTCGAGTTCGACACCGTGGTGGCCCTTCTTTAATATCCAGAACAACTCGCTCGTATCGGTATGAAATTCCTTAGGGGCAAGCAGCCGAATGTCGCTCTCGAATCCGCCGACCCGCACAAAGCGGCGAAGCTCGATATACGCCGGAGGGAACACGCCGCCGTAATGCCTGTGCAATTCGTTGACATCGGCGGATTTGACAAGCGTAAGCTGCGGGTTGCCGCCCTTCAAAACCATGTACTCATCGCGATTGCCCTGAAAGTTCGGGATCACAGCGCCGTCCGGTCGGGCGTCGCCGTTATGACAGCCAACACAATACTTATCCAATACCGGCTGCACCTCACGCACAAAACTGAATCCCCGCACGGGCCCGTACCACGGCTTGATTTCGGTCGGCGCCTTCCGTGCGGCGATCGTCTGCGTCGCCGGAGGCGCCCCGTTTTGCTTTTCATGACAACCCACGCACGAGACGATCTCGCCGGGCATCGCCGTCGTCCAGCTTCGCATAAGCTGAAGCGCCTTGCCGTCGGCCGATAACGGCTGCATCGAGATCGGAGTATTCGCCGGAACACGAAAAAAAGCGGAACCATCCGCCTCGACCGGAACCGTACCCAGGACACGCTTGGGCTCCCACGGACCGTCTGCGCCCACGCGATGGGTGATGCCCGCAAGCCGTTGATATGCAAAGTGATACGTAAACAAACGCAACTGCTTGACCTCGCCCCTGGGCACGCCTTTCAGTCCGGGACCTGCGTAAATATCCTCGAGATAAACCAGCGCATCCTTCCGCGAAAGGTCCACACGGTCGGTAATCACAGGCGGCTTTTTTCTCGGGACAAACGGATTCGGGTCAAGCAGCGCATAATCTTCGACCTCCTTGATCAGCGTCATGTTATCGAAAACGTCCACAAGATAAATACCCCACAAATCATCGGGGCGCGGCTTGGCGGATACTATGAAATACTTGTCGCTCAAAGGATACGGATGCAGATACTTTGGCCAACTGAACCGGGTCAACTTGTCCTCGATGAGCGGGGCAACCTTCTTTCCTCTGCCGGGTATGCGCTGCACCACGCCGTCGGCGCCGTTGCGGCTGATCGCCGGATCAAAAACAACCAGTTCACCCACACGCCCGACGTGATGCCCGGTCACCACGCCGATGACCTTCGTCGGATGGTTGGGAATCGGCCTGGCGAAGAATATGCTGTTGGGCCAGTATGAACCGCTGCCGTAAAATGCCCGCTGACACGTACCGTCCGGATTCATCGTAAACAGATAACGACCCCACACATGCGGGATATCCGTGTACTCCCATCGCAGATAGAGAATCCGCCCGTCATTGGTTATGGTCGGACAGTAGTTGTGGTCCTGGTCAAAATTCAACTGGCGAATACCACTGCCGTCGGCATTCATGGAATACAGCATCGCCACGCTTACCGATGTGTTGCAGGGCACACCCTGGAATACGGCGGTCGAGATGTAACCGATTCTGCCGTTGGGTATGTAGAACGAATTGAAGTTGTGCACGTCCGGCTGGTCCTTGGGCGTCAGTTGCACGGGGGCGCCGCCGTTTACATCCATCTCGAAGACCTGCCAGCATTTGTTGTCGCCGGGCATGGAGAACATCAGCTTGCCGGCATCGAAGCGAAGTTCGAGATCAGCCACTAACATAGGCTCATCCGGCTTGTAGAATGTTGTCATCCGACCGTCGGGCCTGAGCGGCGACAGAACCGCGATCTCGTTTTCCCAGCCGTAGATGTTCGGCATGTTGTCGATCTGCCAGGAACTTTGCTGGGCAAGACCGACAAATTTGCCTAACCCCTTGCCGTCACCCTTCGCCCGGCGCGCGTCACCGACAGGTTTTCGCTTGATCAGCAGCAGCTTGCCGAAATCCAGCAGAGGATTGGCAAGCAAAACTCGGGCTTTGAATTCGAGTATTTCTTCGGCGCGTTTTACCGCCGCGGCGTCGCCATTGGCGAGCCGGCGGCTAATCTCAGCCATATCTTTTTCGTATGCGTCAATCCGCCCAGGATACTGCACGCCCTGCGGATAGTCGGCGCCAAACGTCTTGACCATATCCTTCACCGCAAGCCGCACCGACCCAAGATCGATTCGCTCAAGACGACTCAAGGTCTCCGCCCCCTTATCGGCACTTTCGGCGGACGCCTGCGCAAAGGCCAAAGTACTCACAGCAAACAAAACACCGACTAAAACCAATTTCCGTATTGCCATATCCGATTACCTCCTATGGAAAAGACGAATAAGCCTGTTTATAACAAAACAGCCCGCCAAAATCAAGCTAACTGCCGAAATAATCATTACCAGGGATGTAGATGACTTGCATCTCCAGACCAGTGTGCCCTGCCGGGCACACAAAAAAAAGGCCGCAGGCATAAGCCGACGGCCCAGTGAATTATGCATTTATTCTTCTTAGAGATATTTTGCAGAATAGCGGATTGACTTGTTTCTGCAAAAGACCTGTTCTTATAGCGATC
>JAGHBX010000372.1 GCA_021160785.1 Planctomycetota bacterium
CCCTTAAGCTTCGGGTTGTCCTTCTCGATGGCATCCAGTGCATCATCAATGAGTCTGCCGACACTGCGAAAGGTATAGGTTGTTGCCTTGCCGTTTTTTATCTCGATCTCAGCTCCCGGAGCTAGGGTTGCGTTATCCCTTAAAGTCTGCCAGCGGGCCAGTTGCGGTACCCAGAAGACATTTTTTTCGGTGTAGTAGTCGCGGATTTCCAGCTCAGAAGCAACCTCGTCCTGATATGCCGCATCCGAGTCATACTCTTGCCGGTCGAGAAAATAATCATGCTTCGGGGCCTTGAATTGCTCAATTAATTCCTGCCGTCTGATGTCAAAGGCATCGGAGACGTATTTGATGAAGAGAAGTCCAAGGACCGCATGTTTATACTGGGCCGCATCCAAGGTGGATCGCAGCTTGTCGGCCGCCGTCCACAACTTTTTATCCAGGGCTTCGAGAAATTTTTGTTCGCTGTCGGGCATGGGGTTACCTGTTTTTGTCCGGTTGCGTGGCCGCAAACCACTGGTCAATAATATCTTTCTTGAAACGCCAATGTTCGCCGCTCATCTGGCCGGGAATCGAGACTATTTCAAACCTTAGAGATTCATTGTTGCTTTCGTTAACTGACTCTGGCCAAGCTCTGTGAGGTGAGCTTCATCCATTGATAATTCACCACATGTCGGGCAAACCAGTTTTTTCTCAAATCTTGGGCGCATTGTCTTTTCATCAATTGAGACTTGTCCTACGTCACAATCAAAGATCCTTTTGCACTTTTGACATTCGAAATTGATTTTCAATTATTTCTCCCATTTGATGTCGTTAACGCTCGGCATAACCGGCAGTAAAAAGCAGAGTGTAGCGTAGCGAAACGTCGCTTTTAACTGTCCGAGTTGATGGCATTGTTAGCGTCTTTTGCTATTTCTGATTTTCCACCAATTATATATAACCCAAGCAATTCATTGGCCGCTATTCTTTTGTTGCTTTCACCTAAATCTGCCCGCATTTCACGGAACAGTTTATCTATTAGAGGAAGTCCACTGACGCCACTATCATCGTTCGCTGATGCCGAACGCCAATTTGAGTAGGCTTTTACTACCCCTGGACCGCCGTATACAGTAACTTTTGCTGTGAAATTGTAAAAAAACTCTTCTATATTTTCCGGCAGCAGATCGTCTCCTTCCTTACCTTCCTTTGTATTTCTTATCAATTCAATTACCATGCCCATGAATTCATTATAGACTTCCGCTTTCTTTTCTCGATGGGCTTCGAATGCAACTCTCTCCTTGGCTTTTCTTGAATTGTATGAGGCAATGTACACAGAGGATATTACAGTAGCAGCCCCAGCGATAAGTGCAGCACCAACACTAGGATTAACGTCCTTTAGTGACAAGGCTAGCCAAGAAATTATTTCATATGCAAAGTACCCGGCGATACCAAGCAGGAGAAAACCAAGTGCTAAGGAAAATTTCTCGTTCATGAACTTCCTTTATGAGGCTAACGACCAGGGTAACCCGCCGCGCCGGGAAGCTCAAAGAAACATCTCGGCGGCGGTTCGCGGTCGGGTTTACCCAATTTTCGGTGATTGTACCAATTAATTTTTTGTAAGGTCGTCTAATGATGTACTTTAAAATTATTCATTTTTTGGTTTTGGTTTTGGGGGTGGTGGGGGGACAAACCCTCGCTCCTCCCTCGGTTGAGGCGGTGGGACGTACCCTTCCTCTACTCTTTCTCTTTGCGGTTTTCTCATTGGTGGTGTCTGTGGTTTTTTGGCCATTGTTAATTCCTCCATTTGTCATGCTTTGGTCAATGTTTTTGAACGAAAAAATACATAAAAACGCTATTCCTGTAATAAACAATAGCAATGAGCCCCAGTTTAATGCGTTCGTCACCCAAGTAAACCATCGTGGAAAAGAAAATCGTGGAGCACGATCTTCAGAATATGCCAAATCTAATTCTTGTCTATTTTCTCTTATTGCAGATTGACTTGTTACAAGAGACA
The DNA here is from genome assembly GCA_021160785.1 of Planctomycetota bacterium. Taxonomy (GTDB): domain Bacteria; phylum Planctomycetota; class Phycisphaerae; order Sedimentisphaerales; family Anaerohalosphaeraceae; genus B28-G16. The sequence goes on from JAGHBX010000372.1 coordinate 1,991, forward strand.
ATAAGGCCAACAATAATGATAAAACCAAACAAGCCCATGAAATCTTAAGCCAAAAAAGAGTATTTTCCGTTGGGTTTTTTGCAATTTTTTCGATGAAAGTAATTGATAAACCCAACGCACCACCGGATAGAGTTAACAACCATTTGTCATATCTTCCACTCATCTCAAGCTCAGCCTCGTTGTATGCTTGTCGAGTGTTGTGGTATGTTTCCTTATCAAGTGCGTCACTCATCTAGACAATCTACCCTTGCTTTCATTTTGAAATCTGGACACCGAACGGCCGCAATGAGGCGCGGCCTTTAGGACGTCGCCTCCATTGCTTTGTTCGGCTGGATTATCTCCAGTATCTTCTCACGAAGAGTATCGAGTTTCTGCATGTTACAGTGCCTTGCTAATCTGAAGACAAATGATCTTCTTTGCACTTTCTGGCCGCCGACCCGGTTAGCCGCAAACATCTGCACCGGCACCAGGAAGTCCTTTCCTGACACTGCATCAAGTGGGTCAGCGATCGTCTCAATCTGTGCTTCAATGGCAGCCCGTGTGCGATTGTAACTGGTAGTGTCGACTTGTTTCAGAACTGCGACCCGCACTTCTTCTTGTACTCCGATGACCTTGTTTGCGTCAATTGTTGGTGGACTACCGCTACGCGCATTGCGAAGTACGCATCCGATCCCGCGGGAGACAGTTTTGATCTCAGGACACAGAGAGAACGCGGTCGCGAACTCGACAAAGAGAGGAACAAAGAGCTTCCTGAGTTCTTCGCGAAGAGCACTCCAATCCAGTTGGGCCTCTGCCGCCTCCTCTGTCAGGACTCCGCTATTCTCAACAGAGATTTGAATCATTGCTCGTTCGCAGAAGAGATAGTTCTCAACGCAGTAGCAGGGATGGACATAGAGGCATGAGGCGGAAGGCAGTGAAAGCCCAGCGACCCAGTGCAAATCCCCATCAACTAGAAACAGCGCAGGCCGCGAGTCGGAATACTCTTGAGCTTGCCTGATGACGTTTTGTCGTCCCCGAAGAGGAATGACAGCCGCAATTCGAGCGTCAAGACCAACGAGTCGCTTAAGCAATTCTGTATAGAATACTTCGGCACCTTCGTCCTCTACATAGATGTCGATGTCTTGGAGAGGACGATAAAGCACCGCCTTGCTAGATAAGGCCCGTTCCGGAAACTGAGGAATGTCGCCTGATGCAATCATCTCAGTCCCCCTCAATCATTGACACCGGAATACAAAGATCATTTCGGCCTCCGATGATTGCCGGTGCATGCGTGGCAAGGATGATCTGAAGTTTGGGATTCGCGGCTTGAACCGCGTCAACAAACATATTCTGCCAGTCCATATGGAGTGACAGTTCCGGCTCGTCCACTATGAACACACCATCCTTGAGTAAGCGACGGTTCATCGACAGATGTGCAAGCATTATAAATATCTGTCTTTCGCCTGATGACAGAGCATTCAAAGATGTACTCCGATTACCCATTTTAATTTGAACATCACCCCCTCTGTCAATGGACACCTCCTTGCCTGTTTGGACAAAGAATTTATTCGTCAGTTCAACAAACGCAGTCAATGGTTTGTATACGGTCTCTAGCTTTTGCTGATACTTGGTAGCTGCTTCGAAGAGTCTGTCGATCCGATCAACCTGCGGCTGGTTCATGAACCATGCCGTCATTGCCTTCGAGAACTCCTCTGTCATTTTTCCTTTTTTGCCCTTCTTGGTAGGTAGCTTTTGGATGTCGTTAATAACCTTCTCGATGGTCATGAAGAAATGCTCCGAGCGCTTTTCAAACTCTTCAGATGCCAGTTCAAGACTCTTCAGGGTATCTGTTATCGCACGACGTTTGCCGCGAAAGGCTCTAAACATTTCTTCGGTTGGCTCTGTAAATCCGTGTGTTTGCGGATCAACATATGAAAAGGCATCCAAGAGGATTCGCTTCCTGAATTGATCATCGATTATTGCCTGTTTGCGACGAAGTTGTCTAGTGAAGTCCTCAATGACTGCGGCTACCTCCCCTAAGCCCGCATCAAACGTAGGGTCGCCAAAGTGACGCTCGCGTTCAAATTCATAGGCCATTTGATGTTGTGTCGGAAATCTTCTTCGTCGGGTAGGTTGTCGAGGCGCTTTGAAGCGACGATCTATGCCAAGGAAGATGGGCGGAACAATTGCCTCAAGCTTTTGCATGACAGGGTTACTCTTCAATTGCCGTGACTGAATATCATCTATGTCGTCCATATCAAGATCATCAAAGTCCAAAGACAACGTTTCATCAGGGGCGAGAGATGTGGTGATCTCAAGTGTGGAGTCATTCTTCTTGGCCGTGATTTCTACAGATCCTGATTTGTGTAGATCGCCGCTGAGGGATAGCTGGCTGAACGGAATGCGTAACAGTGGCTCCAATGAAGGCTCAAGCAGGGCCATGATCAATTTCAAGGCCGTAGTTTTTCCTGAACCATTGAGTCCATATAGAAACGTGAGATCATCATTGAGCTGGAGATCCATTGTAAGATATCCAAAGACGCCATTAGCCTTGAAGTACCGAAGTGTTTTCATTGTGTTTTTCCTTTACCGCCGAACATTTATATTATCAGGCTTTATTGACCTGATAAGTTGATATTGAACATCCAAACAGGTATGTTTTCCTTATTGCAATTCCCCCTGGTAATGTCAACTTTCCAGTTGCGGCCTGCGGTTGGAGAGACGGAATATTGCCTTCATAAATCTGAACATTTTTTTCAAAAACCACAGG
>JAGHBX010000522.1 GCA_021160785.1 Planctomycetota bacterium
GGATCAGGATCAGTGTATTCACCGCATTCGTTACGCCGACTTCCATTAGTATCCTGTTGACAAAAACTTAGGCTCGCGACTCCATATCCAAAATCGCCTTGTCGGTCTCGATCTCGAATATCACATCGCCCTTGGCGACCTTGTCGCCAACCTTAACCAAACTCGTAACTATCGTACCTTCTTCCATAGTCTGACCCAACTGCGGAAGCCTGATATCCTTAGCCATTAGAAATCACTCCAAAATACTCACTGCCCCTGGAACGACACCATGTCGTTGCGAGTGTTCCGATGCGCATCGGGGTTTAACACATATCTCAAATTTGAAATTTGAAATTTCAATTTTGGAATCTACAATTCCAGGACTTTCGCCACAATCTTGTCCGCTGTCGGGATGCTGGCATTTTCCAACGGTTCGCTCATTGGCGGCGGTACGTCGGCGGCTGCCATATTCAGCGGGGGTGCGTCCAGGTAATCGAATCCGCATCTGCCGTCGGCATATTTGTACTCGATCAATCGCCGCACGATCTCCGGTCCCATTCCGCACATGCCGAAGCTCTCGGCGACGGTGACAAGTTTGCCCGTCTTCCTGACCGACTCGGCAACCGTATCGATATCCAAAGGCTTCAAGGTCCGCAGGTCGATGACTTCGGCGCTGATGCCGTGCTTGTCCGCTAATTCCTTCGCCGCTTCCAAGGCAAACATCACCTGCCGGCTGTAAGTTACAATCGTAACATCAGAACCTTTGCGTTTGATATCCGCAACGCCCAACGGGATTATATACTCCTCGGCGGGCACGGCGCCCATCTGGCCGTATGTCGCCTTGTGCTCGATGAACACGACCGGATTATCGCTGCGAATCGCCGCTTTCAGCAGTCCCTTGGCGTCATACGGCGTCGAGGGCATGACCACATAGAGTCCCGGCACGTTGACCAGCCACGGCTCCAACGACTTGGAGTGATGCGCCGCGATGCAGCGTCCCACCCCGCCTTCCGTGCGAACCACCATCGGTACTTTCGCATGGCCGCCGAACATGTACCGGTTAAACGCGCCGTTGTGCATCAACTGGTCCATCGCAATCGTGATAAAGTCCACGTACATGAGTTCGGCGATAGGCCGCAAGCCACGAATCGCAGCACCGACCGCCGCACCGACAATCGCCGCCTCCGATATCGCCGTGTCAATCACACGGTCTTCGCCGAACTCGGCGAGCAGCCCCTTGGTCGCGCCGTAAGCACCGCCGTAAAGCCCGACATCCTCACCTTCAATTATGACGTTGGAGTCCCTGCGCATCTCCTCGGCCTGCGCCTCGATCAACGCATCCTTCATCAAAAGCACGTTCATCCCGAACTCATCGGCGATCTTCGCCTTCGCCTTTTCGGTCCGCTCCTTCTTCGTTTTCGCCTGGATGGCGGTCATTGCCTCTTCGAACGCCGCCGTCGCCTTCATCGCGTTGGCGGCGCCGGCCTTTTCGGCGTCGATGACATTTTCGGCATACGATTCGACCACATAAACATCCTTAGCCAAATCCGCCACATCGGGCCATTCACTGTCAAGTCCAAACTGCGTCGCCGCCTCAATCGTCGCCTCGGCCTTGTCGCGAATCGCATCCAACTTATCCCTCGTCGCAAGACCCTCTTTGAGCAGCTTATCCGACAAAACGGTGACCGGATCGCGACCGCGCCATTCCTTTTCCTCATCTTTGGTGCGATATGCCTTTGGATCGCTTCGGCTGTGCCCGTACCAGCGATAGGTCTTGGCCTCGATCATCACCATCTCGCAGTTGGTTCGCGCATATTCGGCCGCTTCCTTCACTGCCAGAAAGACCGCCACAACATCCTGGCCGTCCACTATCATTGCAGGCACGCCGTAGGCCGCCGCACGCTCGGCAACATTTTCGATATTGCTTGCGCAGCCGGCCCCGTCAACCGGGCTGCCCGAAAACGGAACGCTCATTCCGTACAGGTTATTCTCGATCACCGCCACTAACGGCACTTTTAAGACGCTGGCCATATTCATCGATTCGTGGAACGAACCCGTATTTGTCGAGCCGTCGCCAAAGAATGAAAGGGCGATTTTGCCCGTTTTCTTGTGTTTCTCGGCAATCGCCGCACCAACCGCCGCCGGAATATTACCGCCCACGATACCCGTCGAGCCTAAGTTGCCGATCTTGACATCGGCAATATGCATCGAACCGCCGCGACCGCCGCAGTAACCGGTCTGGCGACCCATGAGTTCGGCCATCATCCGGTTCCAGTGCTTCTGGCGCGCCTGTTCGTCTTTGGCATACTTGTTTCCGATCGCACCGCAATGGCCGTGCCCCCGGTGTGTCGAGCCGATTACATCGCCATCGACAATCGCCGCCGTCGCCCCCGTCGCCACCGCCTCCTCACCGGCATAAAGGTGAGAGGCGCCCTTTATTATATTCTGGCCCAGAAGATCAAAAACCTTGTCCTCAAAGAACCGTATCTCATATATCGTCCTAAGCCAGTCCAAAGCCTGATCTTGCGTGATAAAACCCTTCTTGATAAGCTCGCCAATCTTCGGCGCAGGCTTCTTACGTTTGTCATCCAGCGAATAACCCATTCAAAAAACTCCATCTCAACAATCTCTACAACAAAAAACACGAATCTTTAAAATACCCTATGCCGCCCCATCCGTCAATCCCCTCTATTGTCATTTCCCGCAAAATCTTCAAAATGCCGGGACACTCGTGATTGTACGAATCGAATCAAAAGCTCACCGGCCGACGGGCCGGTCTATGACGTGATTTTCTGTCTCTTATATAGTGTCTGATCTATATGAAAGTGCGGGCTTATTCCGCCAGTGCTGCTGTTGCCTCGATCTCGAAGAGCAGGTTGTCGCGGCAGACATCGGCAATCATTGTGATTTTGGGCCAGGGCAAATCGCCGAACTTTTCGCAAAACAGCTTCTCGATCTCGGCGGTCTTGCAGTAAATCAGCGAGTGCACCACATCGGGATCGCCGCACTTCATCTGCTGCAGCACGGCGCGAACGTTTTCAATTGTGTCGGCAATCTGCCCTTGGGCATTGCCTATATTCGTTGTTTTGCCGTCCGGGGCGATACTTGCCGTCCCGGAGACAAAAATCGTCTTGCCCGCGGGTGAAACCGCCTGCGAAGCCCGCGAAAAAGCCGAGCCGTAGTCGTAAGCCGATTCCTGGTTGCCGCCAACGTCAAGATACTCTAATGCGTTTTTCGGTTCGATTACCGCCGTCAAATCCATCGCACAGATGGCGCCGTTATTCGGTCCGATTCCGATTCCGGTGCTGGCGGGCATCTTGACGCCCGTGGCGCCGAGGAGTCCGCGTTTGGTAAAGAATCGATTGCGTACACCGTTAAAATCATCGTACCACTTGAGTATATCGCCGAGCCACATCCATGTCCGCGGTACGGCAAATAAATCGATACCCGCGGACTTTAGCACTGCTTCGGATTTTTCCAACATCCCCTTGGCCTGGCTGGCGGCGTCGCCGCATTCCGGCGCGCGAATGCCCGACAGGGCAAGGTACGAACGGCCGTTCTTGCTTGCGATCCGGCCGCACGGCTTTCCGTCCAGTTTTAGCACTTCAATCCCGTCGGTTCCGGCGACGGCATGGACCTGGACGCCCGAAAGCTCACCGTTGATCCCTTCCGGAACGACAAGCCACGTCGGCTCGACACCGTCATCAAGCCCGGCATAGAACTTCCTGCGAACGGAACCTACCGCCTCAAGAGCCTGCCGCGTGCCGAAGACACGCTCCTGGAGCACCTGTGCGTTCTTCTTTGTCAGCACATCGCGAATAGCGCGAAAAAGCTCCTGGGCCTGATACCGCGGCGCCATGCCGCCGGTGGCCGAGGCCGAAATGAAGACCTCTTTCAGGTCTTTGCCTTTGATAATACGAGTTTCTATACGCATAACCTATTTTGCCCAAAAACAGCCGTTCTCCTCGTCTTTTCTAAGACACCCACCCCTGTTTCGGCCTTCACTACGCCAAAACCTGTCTCCCAATACCTCCGCAATAATCACTATGAATTATAGCATATTCGCCGTACCCCTGCAACCATACGGGAGGTATTTTTCTTTCCGGACGTACCGCAAGGCCTGTTTCTTGCCAAAAAATCCATTCCAGCCCAAATTCCAGCAAAATCAGCCCCTGGGATATCGAATGGAATCCAGCATTGATTTCCCGTTCGGCGACGCTTATAATATGCCGCCGGCCGGGACGACAGACAGATTAACAGCAAGACCATCGGCTATACCGCTAAAACAGGGAGTTTGAACGTGACAGAAGAGCTTCAACGTGTGCTGGACAGTTTCGATCCGAAAGAAAGGAGAAAGGCTCTTGAGCAACTGCGCCAACTCCTCGATCAGGGCAAAATCCGGCCACACGCTCCCACAAAGAGCGTCAATCTTCATTGCCATACGTTTTTCTCCTTCAACACCTACGGCTACTCGCCGAGCAGATTCGCGTGGCTGGCCTGCGAAGGCGGGCTCGCCGCGGCGGGAATCGTTGACTTTGACGTTCTCGACGGGCTCGATGAGTTCCACGATGCCTGCAGGACGCTCGATCTCAAGGGCTGCGTGGGCCTGGAGACCCGCGTCTTCATCCCGGAGTTCGCCGACAAGGTCATCAACTCACCCGGCGAACCGGGCATCAGTTATCACATGGGTGTGGGCATGCCGTCGGCAAAGCTCGAAGGCGCCGACGCCGATTTCCTGGCGAACCTGAAAAAAACCGCACAGCAGCGAAACAGGGCCCTAATTGGCAGGGTCAACAAATATCTCAGCCCCGTCGAACTCGATTACGACATCGACGTCATACCGCTAACGCCGGCGTCGAATCCGACCGAGCGCCATATGTGTCTCGCGTACGCGCGCAAGGCAAAAGCCCTCTTTGGCGATCCAAACAACCTGGCGCGCTACTGGACCGAAAAACTGGGCGTCGATGCCGAGCCGTTAGGCCTGCCCGAAGGCAGAGACCTCTTGAATACCATCCGCCAAAAGACCATGAAAAAAGGCGGCGTCGGCTACGTCAAGCCCGATACGGGGTCCTTTCCGACAATTCACAAGATGAACGAGTTTATCCTTTCCGCCGGAGGTATTCCGACACACACGTGGCTAAACGGCCTTTCCGACGGGGAAAAAGATATGGAAAACCTGCTCGGTGTCGCCATGTCCACCGGCGCGGCAGCGCTTAACGTCATCCCGGACCGCAATTACGCTTCCGGTGTCAAAGACGAAAAGCTCACCAACCTCTACCGCGTCGTCGAACTTGCCGAAAAGCTCGGCCTGCCCCTGGTGATGGGGACCGAAATGAACAGTCCGGGCCAGAAATTCGTCGACGATTTCGACTCAGCCGAACTTGCGCCCCTCGCCGGCGTCTTCCTCAAGGGCGCACACATCGTCTATGCTCATTCGGTCCTTCAGCGTGCGGCGGGCCTGGGGTATACGGGCGACTGGGCAAAGAACAACTTCAAAACAACAGCCGACAAAAACGCATTCTTTGAGAGCGTGGGAGAAAAATTACAGCCGGCGATGCAGGACAAACTCGCAGGCCTGAATGATAATTCCGATCCGCAGGAGATACTGAGACTCCTGGCCAACTGAACAGGAATACCCTGAGGAGCACAGCAGCAACCAAAAAGAATTTAGCCGCGAAAAGGCACAAAAGTTACAAAAACCAAGAAATTGAAAGATTGTATTGCAATGCACTTTGAAATACCGAAAACAGCCTCGGCCGTACAACTTACAGGCCCGGATGAATTGACGCTGAACCGGAACAAACCCGTGCCCACGCCGGGTCCTTACCAGATACTCTGCAAGGTCGAAGCGGTGGGGCTCTGCTTTTCCGATTTGAAACTCCTCAAGCAATTTGCCGACCACGCACGAAAGGCCGAGATCCTCTCCGGGATCGACCGGCAAATCCTCGGTGAAATGCCTAATTACGTCCCGGACGACAAGCCCACCGTGCCGGGGCACGAAACTGTCGTCCGCGTCGCGGCGATCGGCGACAAGGTAAAAGGCGTCAACCTCGGCTCGCGATACCTCGTCCAGACCGATTACCGCTGGCTGCCGACGCCGAATTCCAACGCCTCCTTCGGCTACAACTTCGAAGGGGGACTGCAGCAGTACGTCCTGATGGACCAGCGCGTCATCACCTCACCCAAAGGCGAATCGTTCCTCTTGCCCGCCGCCGAAAACCTCTCGGCGTCCGCCATTGCTTTAGTCGAGCCCTGGGCCTGCGTCGAGGAAGCCTACGCCGTCAACGAACGAACCACACTCAAGACCGGCGGACAGATGCTGCTCGTTGCCGACAGCGAATTCGACGAGAAAAGCTTCGCAGAGTTCCTGGACCAATACGGCCGACCGGCAAAGATTACGTGGCTGTCCCAATCAACCGCACCCGGCAAACTCGGCGTTGAAGTCGTCGCCGCACAGAATATCGCAGAACTCGGCGACGCGGCGTTCGACGACGTCATTTACTTTGGCTCGAATCCCAAGACCGTCGAATCGCTTTTTGCCAAAATCGGCCCCGGCGGACTGTTTAACATTGTTCAGTGCAACGGCAAATTCAATCGGCTTGTCACCTCCGCCGTCGGTCGCGTGCATTACGGCAATATCCGCATCATCGGAACCGTCGGCAAAGACCCCGCAGACGCCATGCAGTACATCCCGCCAACCGGCCAAATCTACGCCGGCGACCGCATCAATGTAATCGGCGCCGGCGGTCCCATGGGCGTCATGCACGTTATACGCAATATCTGTCAGAACGTCGAAGACCTCACCATCTGCGCAGGCGACCTCGACCAGAAGCGATTGGGCTTTCTCTCGCGGATCGCACAACCCATGGCCAAGGCACAGGGCGTTACCTATGTCCCCTACGATCCCGCACAGAATACGATGAAAGTGCCATTCAACTATGTCGTGCTAATGGCCCCGATCCCCAAACTCGTCGCCGGCGCCGTTGCAGATGCCGCGCCAAATGCAATCATCAACATCTTCGCAGGCATCCCGGCACATGTAACCGGCGACATCGATCTTGATACCTATATCGAAAAGCATTGCTACTTTATCGGCACGAGCGGCTCGGTGCTGAGGGACATGCAGACTGTTCTTGGCAAGGTCGAGTTGGGCTCGCTGAATACCGATATCTCCGTCGCCGCGGTAAGCGGCCTGGACGGGGCGGTCGACGGCATCCGCGCTGTTGAAAATCATCTCATCGGCGGCAAAATTATCGTTTATCCGACGTGCCAGGGACTGCCGCTTACGCCGTTAGAGAAGCTCGAAGAAACACTGCCCGACGTGGCGGCGCAACTCGACGACGGCCTGTGGAACATCAAAGCCGAACATGCGCTGCTTGAACACTACAGCAAATAATCGACGCGATATTTGAAAGGATGGGCTCTTGGAAAAAGACAAAGCCATCGAGCAAAGCTACTCACTCGCCAGAGACGTTTACCGGCAATACGGAGTCGACACCCACGCCGCCATCGACAAGCTTAGCCAAATCGGCGTGTCGCTTCACTGCTGGCAGGGGGACGACGTCGGAGGTTTCGAGAATCCAGACGCCGGTCTCGACGGAGGCTTGGCCGTTACCGGTAATTATCCGGGCAAGGCTCGCACGCCGGGCGAACTTCGAGCCGACGCCGACAAGGCCCTGAGCCTCATCCCGGGCACGCACCGCTTTAACCTCCATGCCATCTATGCCGAAACCGGCGGCAGGAAAATCGAACGAAACCAACTACAGCCCGAACACTTCAGCGCATGGATCGACTGGGCCAGGAGCAGGGGCATGGGGCTGGATTTTAACCCGACATTTTTCTCCCACCCCAATGCCGATTCGGGATTCACCCTCTCCAGCAATGACGAAGGCATCCGCCGCTTCTGGGTCGAGCACGGCATCGCCTGCCGAAAAATCGGCGAGGCAATGGGGAAAGCCCTGGGGACGCCGGCCGTTACAAACGTCTGGATTCCCGACGGCTACAAAGACATTCCCATCGATCGCTGGAGTCCGCGACAAATCCTGCGAAAGTCGCTGGATGAGATCTTCACCGAACCCATCGATCCCAAACACAATCTCGACGCCGTCGAAAGCAAGCTCTTCGGCATCGGCGCCGAATCCTACACCGCCGGCTCGCACGAGTTCTACCTCGGCTACGCCGTCGCCAACAACAAGCTCCTCTGCCTCGACGCCGGACACTTCCATCCCACCGAAGTCATCAGCGACAAAATCTCGGCGGTATTGGGCTTCGTGGACGAACTTCTGCTGCACGTCTCACGGCCCGTCCGGTGGGACAGCGACCATGTCGTCATCCTCGACGACGAACTCAAGGCCATCGCACAACAACTCGTCCGCGGCGACTTCCTCGATCGCGTCCACATCGGACTCGACTTCTTCGACGCCAGCATAAACCGCGTCGCCGCATGGGTGATCGGAACCCGCTGCATGATCAAGGCGATGCTCATGGCGCTGCTGGAGCCCTTTGACGAATTGCGGCAGTTGGAACTGTCAGGCGATTTCACATCGAGACTCGCCCTGGGCGAGGAGATAAAAACACTTCCATTCGGCGCCGTCTGGGATTATTATTGCCTCAAGTCCGGCGTGCCTGTACAGTCGGCATGGATAGATATCGTCAAGGAATATGAAAAAGGCATTTTGAACAAACGCGGATAGAACACGCAGTAAACAATTCGAAGGAATGGGCTTATGAACACGGATGAACTCAACGAAAATACCGAACCTGCCCCGCAAAGCGAAGGAAGCAGTGAATTTGAACGCGAACCCGTGCCCAAGAGCGCCCTGTTAGGCTTCAAGAGCTTTATCGGCATGTACGCCGGCGAGCACTGCGCCGGCACCGAGCTAATGATCGGCCCGCTCTTCGTCGCCGCCGGTGTCAGCGCGTTCGACCTGGTAATGGGCCTGATCGTCGGAAACCTCCTGGCCGTTCTTAGTTGGATGTTCCTTTGTGCGCCTATCGCCACACGCACAAGGCTGACGCTCTACTACCAGCTCGAAAAAATCTGTGGGCGAAACCTGGTAACGCTCTACAACCTCGCAAACGGCGTCATGTTCTGTTTTCTCGCAGGCGCAATGATAACCGTCTCGGCAACCGCGGTCGGCGTCTGGTTCAAATTCCCGATGCCGGCATTAAACGATCTCTATCCCAACAGCGTCGGCTGGGTATTAGCCGTCCTGGCGGTCGGCGCGCTGATTTCTATCATCGCCGCATACGGATACCAGACCATCGCAAAATTCGCAAACATCGCCGCCCCCTGGATGGTGCTCGTCTTCCTGGCATTCGGTTTCGTAGGCTTGCGTAATTTCATCAACGCCACCGGAGCCGAAATCCATTCTCTCGGCGATGTCTGGGGCCTGGCAAAGACTGAAATCTGGAAGGGCGGCGCGCCCCTGGAAGGACAGGTCAAATTCACCTTCTGGCACGTGATGTTTTTCGCATGGTTCTGCAACATGGCGATGCATGTCGGCATGAGCGATCTGTCGGTCTTTCGTTATGCAAAGAAATCATGGTACGGCATCGCCGCCGGGGCGGGCATGTATGTCGGGCACTTCATGGCATGGATATCCGCTTCAATCCTTTACGCTTACCAGCTTCATCAGGACCCGAGCAATACCGATGTGCTGCCTGGACCTTTAGCCTGGCGCGCCGCGGGACTGGCGGGTATCATCTGTGTAATCATCGCCGGATGGACTACTGCAAATCCGACGATCTATCGCGCGGGTCTGGCTTTCCAGGCGATCATCCCGAAGGCCTCGCGATTCAAGGTCACGCTTATTACAGGCGCTATTGCGACGCTCGCCGCCATGTTCCCGGCTATCGCAATGAAACTTCTTAATTTTGTCGCGCTCTACGGCATGTTGCTGATGCCCATGGGCGCGGTGATCTTCGTCGACTTCTGGCTGATCAAAAAATTCGGCCTCAAGAGTAATTACGCCGAAGTCAGCCGAAAGACATTCAACTGGGCGGCGGGGCTAACGTGGTTTTTGACCCTTGGGTTCTGCGTTTTGGTCATGGCGCGGTACGGCGCAGACAAGATGTTCTTTGTCTCCCTGCCGGGCTGGTTTGTCGCGGCGGTTCTTTATGTCGTACTCAGCGCCTTCTACCAGAAGCAGATGCACGAACTGCCTCTGGCGCGAACAGTAGCCCAGGCCATCAGTTGGGCGTCTTTGGGCCTACTGGTGCTCATCGCCATGCTGTACATGGGCGACAAAGTCTCGCTCGATCGGGCCAAATGGATCATGATCATTACCACATTCGTATGGTTTGGCGCCGCCGGACTCTGGATGTGGAATGACAAGCCAAAAAGCTAAACGGACTGCAAATGGAACATACCGATATGCCTTTGAAGAACAAAGTCGCCCTGGTCACAGGTTCGGCGGGCGCCATTGGCTACGGCGTCTGCAAAGGACTGCTCGAAGCGGGCTGCTGCCTTGCCGCAAGCGACCTGCCCGGCGAGCGTCTCGATGAACTCACCCTGGACCTCGAACAAATCGCCCCCGGCCGCGTTCTCGGCGTACCCCTGGATGTTACCGACGCCGCCTCCATCGACAAAGCATTCGAGACCATCATCGAAACCCTCGGCGGAATCGATATCCTCGTCCACAACGCAGGCATTGCAATGGTCGCCCACCTCAAAGACATCGACCTCGAAGAATTCCGCCATCTCGAAAAAGTCAACATCGAAGGAACACTCTTGATCCTTCAGGCGATAGCCAACCACATGATCGCGCAAGGCACCGGTGGCGACATCATCATCATGTCCAGCAAGACCGTCCCCTCACCGGGAGCGGGCTTTGGCGGATACAGCGCCACCAAAGCCGCCTGCCACCAGCTCGGCAGAATCGCAAGCATTGAACTCGCCCCCTACGACATCCGCGTAAATATGGTCGCCCCCGACGCCGTCTTCTCCGAAGGCAAATTCAAATCCGGCCTGTGGGAAAAAGTGGGCCCCGACCGTATGAAAGCACGAGGACTCGACGAAGCTGGACTCCAGGAATACTACCGCAGCCGAAACCTTCTAAAAGCCCGCGTCACCGGCAAACACGTCGCAAACGCAGTCCTGTTCTTTGCCACTCGCCAAACCCCAACCACAGGCGCAACCATCCCGGTAGACGGAGGCCTGCCGGACGCCACACCAAGATAAGCTCCGGCCGTACCTTTTATGAAGGCGGGGCGATTCAGTTTGTCTAAACTCTAAACTTCCTTTGTGATGCCCGGCTGCGGGGCCGCGTACAGACCGTTGGCGCCGGCGCGGATAGGGGCAGGCGTGTCAAACGTCATGTTGTCAATGTCAGCGACAAACTGAAACTCGGAGTTTTTGGCCTGGTCATAAGTTATGTATTGCCCCGTGTGTGTCGCCATGCGTCCCATTAACGCGACCACTTCCGCCTCACCGGCGCGGCGGGCCTCGTTGTGGGGAGTATTCTTTCGGATGGCGTCGACGAGTACCTGCCACTCGGCGTGGTACGGGTTGCAGTCGCGCTCGGGGTACTGCCAGACGAGATTTTCCTTTTCCATTTTATGGCTGTTGTAGATTTTTGGCTTGGGCTCACCCAGGGTTGCCATGACCACGGCTGCGCCCTTTGAGCCGTGTGCGTAGTCGGCGTACGTGTTCCAGCAGCCATTCATGTGTCGCGAGAAAACAAAGAGCTTCGTGCCGTCTGCAAATGTGTATTCGACGGTGTAGTGGTCAAACTGATTGCCCGCCTGCTCGAAGCAGCGTCCGCCCATGCCCTGCGCCGAGACCGGCCAGTCGCCCTTGACCCAGCAGGCGACGTCGATATTGTGGCAATGCCAGTCGATGAAGAATCCGGACGAGACCCACGTGAAGCTGTTCGGATGCTGGATCTGGAAGGCGATTTCGTTGGCGTCTTTGGGCAGGGGGGGGCAGTGGACGGGCCCGTGCACGCGATATATGCGAAGCGTGTGCACGTCGCCGATTGCGCCGTCGTGGATACGCTTGATCACCTCCTGCCGCGCAGCCGAATGTCGCCACATGAAGCCGACGCCGACCTTGAGATTCTTTTGCTCGGAAATTTGGGCGGCTTTGAGGTGTCGTCGTGTCGCCGGGCTGTCTGTGGCAAAGGACTTTTCCATGAAGACGTTTACACCCTTTGCCACGGCGTACTCGAAGTGCATCGGTCGGAAGGCGGCGTGAGTCGTAAGCAGCACGACGTCGCCGGGTCCGAGACAATCGATTGCCTTCTTGTAGGCGTTAAAGCCGATGAATTGCCGTTCTTGCGGCACATCGACCTTGTCGGCGTGCGCCTTGGTGAGGCGATCGAGGCTGCCCTTGAGACGGTGTTCGAAGAGGTCGGCCATGGCGCAGAGTTTTACGGGGCCTCCTTTTGTCGAGAAGGCGTCGGCGACTGCGCCGGTGCCTCGTCCGCCGCAGCCGACCAAGGCCAGGCGTATCGTGTTATTTTCACCGGCATAGAGGCCGGGCAGTGAAATACCGGCAAGCATCGAGGCCGCCGCCACTTTGCCGCTCTGCGCCAGAAACTGACGGCGAGAAGGTTGCAGTGCTGCTGTCTGCTGCTTGCGGCGGTTAGTTCGTCGTTCCATGATTCCTCCTTTGAGAAAAACTGCGTGGCAGTACCGTTTCTATTAATACAGATACAATCCGTCTTGACAGAGTTATATTATGACCCTTTTCGGCGGATTGTCAAGGGAAAGCAGGCGGTTTGGTGGGGCAAGCCCCACCCTGCTAAACATCTACGCGGGCGATGATGGGCTGGATTTTCGTTGAATCAGGTCTGTGTGTAGTCTAACGGCCGGATTCTGAGGGGCGTTTAGTATCGGGGTCTTGTTTTTCGGTATCGATGTTTTTCTTTAGGGGCCTTTTGGGTTGTTCGATGCCGAGCGTCTTTTCGATTCTTGCCATTCTTCCGGTAAGTTCGGTCAGTTTGGAGTCGACCGAATGCAGCGTCCGGGCAATGCCCTTGACTTCCGTATCGATGTCGGTCAGGTTTTTGCCGGTCAGCTTTATGAGACGCTCCAACATCCGTTCATAAGCGTCTATGGCGCGGGCTGTGTCGGTTCGGTATGCCGGCACGGTAATCCTGGGCCGAATTTCATAGGAACTGGCGCCTCGAATGGAGATACAAAGCCACGCCATAACAACAGAACATGCCAAGGCCGTCGACAGCATTATCAGATTTCTGTTCCGTGGCATTATTCGGTCTCCTGTCAATATGTTTGCGGCAACAAAGCGGCCTACGTTATTTGAGTCTTTTGGAGTTTGTCCAGTTTGAACCTGACAATCCTGCCCAACTGCATCACCTCAAACGGCTTTGTAATATAGTCATCGGCTCCCAGATAACACGCCCTGTCTATATCGCCTATCTGTCCTTTGGCGGTCATCATGAAGACAGGTATGTCCCCCGTTTTCTTGTCGTACTTGAGCTTTGACAGTACCTCGAGTCCGTTCATGCTCTCCATCATCCAGTCAAGCAGTATCACGTCAGGTTTCTTCCTGCGTGCAAGTTTAAGCCCCCTCGGACCATCTCCAGCGAGGTAGACTTCAAACCCTTCAAGGCTAAGAGTGGACTCCAGTATTTCCCTGAACTGTTCGTCATCCTCAATTATCAGGAGTTTGATCTTTTCTCTTATCACAGTATTCCTTTCCAAACTCTATAGCCTGTCGGGCGGTATCCATGGCGCCTGATGATCCGTCCGAAGTCGATAAAAGGGCATTGCAGGCTGCGTTGCCGGCAATTATCGGTCGTTGGCGATTACCATTGCGCAATGGGGCCATTTTAGTCTATTCTCTCAGTTCGTCGAATTTTGGCGGTGAGGTAATTTCGGGAAGTACCGGATTTTGAGGCGGGAGTCGGATTGGCAGGGGCAAGGGATGCAGATGGCATTATGAAAAAACAGGCGGGTAAGGTTAAGTCCTTACCCGCCCGGCTAACATTTCATATTCAATGATTAGCTGTTGACTTCTTCGAGGTCCTGTTGTGAAACAATCAGAACGCGACAACGGCCCTTAGACCGAATACGACGGCGTCAGATGCGGCCTTGGTTCCGCCGGGATCGGCGATGTACTGCAAGGTCGGGCTCAACGTCATCGCGACCTTCGACCAATCCCTGGTACTGGAAACCAAAACTCCAGAAGTTGCCGATCTCATTGAGATCGCTGTTGGCGTAACCCCAGCGGAAAAACGCCCCGATGCCCTGGGAATCCTCAGCGTCGTCGTTTTCTTTGCGGATCATCTGATCGCAACTGACATAGACACCGGTGTCGTCACGATAGTTGTCGCCGCTCTTGGGCCATGCGCCTTCGGCAGAAGTATAGAAACCGATACCTTCAAGACCAAACAGCCTCTCGAAATCGGCGGCCACTTCCAGGGAATAATTCCCGTTGAAGCGACCCCTTTTGTTCTTTGTGCTGGTTCCGCCGCGCATGTTCTGCTGGTAAACATTTACAGAAGTCACACCAACGGTCAAACCTGACGCACTCACCGCATCTTTGCCACAGGTTGTACTCGAAAAACTCTTTTACTCGTCACATGCAAGATCCTTATGCTTTCCGCCGAAATACTTACTTTGCGGTCGCCACTATCCTTGCTGCATACTGCTTTGGGTTGACAGGGTCTTTAACAGTTTTGCGTTTCCGTCGGATAACAGCGGCCATTGCGAGTCGTTAGTCCATCACTCTCGGGCCCAATCGTCAGTTTCTTTCGGCGAGTTAATTTCGGAAAGTACTTGATTTCGACGTGGGAGGGGTTATGAACAGCATCGAAAGGGATATTTAAGAAACGTCCAATAACGTTGGAGATTTAAAGGCGCCGCCGTTCGATCAAGACTGTCAGACCAGCCCCATGGTAATTGCTCGTTTGACCAGATCGGCCGCCGTCTTGGCGCCTACTTTGTTCATGAGTCGGTGGCGATGGTATTCAATGGTTCGTTCGCTTCGAAAGAGCTTTTGGGCGATTTTCTTATTGGTCTGGCCGGTGAGAATCAAGTTCAGAATCTCTGTTTCACGTTTGGTTAAAGAGCAGGCAAGTTTACCTCTGGTGAGTGTATCTTCGAGGAATTGGTCCGTCTGGGGCAGTTTTACAGTTCCTGGCAGTGCCCTGTCACGATTTGCACACCTCCTGCGTGCGCCCAGTTTGCCGGGGGCGGAAGCAGCGGTTTGTCTCTCTAAAAGTCCTGAGCCCTTTGCCATTAGTCTAAACCTCGTTAGATTGTCCGGCAGGTTTAATAATGATCAGTCGCGTCTCAAGTAATTTTCGAGAGTTGGAGGTTAAACTTAAGGGGTCTTTTCGCGGGAAAGACAAAAAAAATACGTATATTCCTCAGGAAACGCTTAAAGTACGGAGCCAATCGGACGAGAACAGAAGTAGACAAGTATTCTTAGTGTGGTGGATATAGTAATTAAGATAAGATGCGGAGGAAGTCTGAAATGGCTAAAACACTTTTGATTGTGGACGATTCGGCAACGATGCGTAAGATCGTGATGCGTACTGTTAAGATGTCAGGGCTGGACTTTGATAAAACCGAAGAAGCCGGAAATGGCGTCGAGGCGCTGGAGAAATTAGTCGCCGGCCCGGTGGACATCATGCTGTGCGATGTAAATATGCCGGAAATGAGCGGTACTGAGTTGGTGAAAGAGGTCCGCAAATTACCCGACTGCGAGAGCACCAAGATCATAATGGTATCGACGGAAAGTTCGCAGGAGCTTATTGACGGCGTAATGGCCGATGGCGCCAACGGCTTCATAACCAAGCCGTTCACACCTGAAAAGTTCCAGGAGAAGCTGTCCCCATTCATGAATTAGATTGTACGGTCTCATTTTGCGGCGTGCCGCGAGATGTAAGGCCGATGTGCATTTGTAATTGTATGAGATGTTAAGCAAGCAAGGATTCGGCGATGGTTGATCTACTAAGCCTTAACGAAGTGCTGTTGGAAAGCGCAAAAGAGATTTTCGAGACAATGGTCTTTATGGACCTTTCCGAAAGCACAGACGAAGGCCAGGATGTAGAAGGCTGCGCTCTTCTGGGTACAATAACTTTCAAAGGCGCCCTCGAAGGATGTCTGGCATTCTGTTGCAGCACACCCTGTGCCCAGGCTATCGCAATAAATATGTTAGGACTCGACACAACCGAGGAGATTGCCGAGGAAGACACGTGCGATGCTATTGGCGAAATAGCCAATATGGTCATGGGCAGTGTGAAGAAGCGTTTGGCGGAAAGCGCAGGCAATCTGGAGGTTTCGATCCCCTCTGTGGTGAGTGGACATAAACTCCGGAACAATCTGGGCGAAGGGGCCCGGAAGGCATCCGTCAGGATCAATATTGAAGACGAGTACGTAACCGAACTGTCGCTATTGTACCATGAAAATTCCAACTAACTTTCAGAATCGGCCCGGCAAATGGCAACATCCCTGACAGGCGTCCAGTCACAGGCAATAGGATTGTCAAAAGATGCGTTTGACGTATTCTGTCATGACATTTCCGGCATGTTCGGCGTTGGTATGGAATGCAAGCAGCAGGAAAATACCGCCGAAACCGTCTCATCTCTTACCGAACGCTTCAAGAAATTAGCAGCTGTTAACTCTGTAAAAGCCGAAGGCGCCATGGATGGGACTTTCCAGTTAATATTCGACCAGGAAGGGTTGCTTATCCTCTCCGGCATCATTGTTATGCTGCCAAGCACTAATATACTCCAAAGGATTAAACGCGGCACAGTCACGGATATTGACGGCATGACCGATGCCATAAAAGAAGTCGGTAATATGCTGGTCGGGTCATGGGACAAGGTCTTTCGTGAAGGATTGGAGAAACACGGTCATTTTGTACAAACCGATACCTTTATTGGCAATCCATGGGATGACCCGCAAGAGAAGATAGGCCTGGGCGAGGATGGAGAATTTCTGTTTATCCCCTACCAGATTACCATCGACTCTTACCCTGCTTTCAATTGCGGTGTCATCTTCCCGGGAGCGGTTTTTGACAAGACCCAAACCGAAGAAAAAATCAGAGCCGAAGTTCGGGCCAAGCTCGAGGCGGAGGCTGCAGAAAAAGCCGGTCTCGAAGCTGAAGAAAAGACCGAAGCCGAGGAAAAGCCGGACCTTGAAGCTGAAATGAAGGCCGCGATTGAAGCCGAAGAAAGAGCCAGGATTGAAGCTGAAATGAAAGCCGAGGCCGAAGCTAAAATGAAAGCCGAGGCCGAAACTGAAACGAAATCCAAGGCCCTGGCCGAGAGAAAGGCCGAAACCGAGAAAAAGGCCGAAGCTGAAGCTGAAGCGGCAACCGATATAAAAGCCGATGATGCCGGCACGACAGCCTCAGAAGATGCTGCTGAACCGCAGCAGTCAGAAACACCCGAGTCGACCGAGGGTACGGAGGCGGCCGAGGATGCAGAGCCAGCCGAGGATGCAGAGCCGGCGGCCGGTGCTGTTTCCGAAACGATACAAAAAATGGTGGAATCACCGGCAGGTTTACCGGGCGAACACTTCCAGATATCTTTGGCAACGTGTGCAAAAGACATTATGCAAACCGACGTGCTCTGGGGGAATGCAGACGACAGCGTCCAGCAGGCGACGGAAAAAATGCAGCAGGCAGACGT
Organism: Planctomycetota bacterium; assembly: GCA_021160785.1. Lineage (GTDB taxonomy): Bacteria > Planctomycetota > Phycisphaerae > Sedimentisphaerales > Anaerohalosphaeraceae > B28-G16. The sequence continues at coordinate 17,589 of JAGHBX010000522.1, forward strand.
CGGGCACATGCTGGTGGGCACGGAAGGTCTGCTCGATGGTATTGTATCAAGGTCGGATATAGCCTCAGCAGTCAGTGTATATCTTAAGCCGATGTTTGCCAAATGGCGCAGGCCGACAGACGATGCTACGCTTCAAATCCGAATCAAATGGATAATGACCAGGCCGGTGCAAACCATAAAGCCGGATACCTCACTTGCAGAAATACTGAAAAACATGCGTCAATCGGGCGTGCGATGTCTGCCTGTGGTCGATCAGCAGGATAAGGTGGTCGGTTCGGTGACGGTATTCGATATCTTCGCGGCACTGCTCAGCGGCGACTCAGGCACGTCCACCGCAGGCAAAACCCCCCAGGCGCCGCCGTTAGAGTAACAATCATATCCGCCATCAAACCACGTACTTTCCGAAATACATTGTCGCCCTGTAAATGTCGAAAATTATACTGATATCAGCAGGTTGCAATACGCTTTTTTGGTATCAGTAAGGGCTAATATGCAAAACCACAACAAACTCATGGATCTTATGGAGCAGGCTGCGTGCAGTGCAAACATGCTTAGCCCCACGGACTTGACAGAGCTGGAAAAACTACAGACAATTCTGAATGAGATCAATGCAAGCATGGCCGAGATAAGCGACGGACCGTCTCAGTTGCTCGAACAGGTTAACGGCACAACCGCCGAGGCATCCGGGCTTCTGCAGAAAATGCTTCAAGAGGAAGTCGAAGACACCGGCAAGTCAATTGAGTCGGTATCGCAAACCGTCTCAGTGCTGCAAGAGCTTGTCGAGCAAATCGGCGAGCCTGTGCCCTCGTCGGATTCGGAAGCGGCCGAGACGGCTTCACC